>DASZPH010000089.1:0-10472 GCA_035550375.1 Pirellulales bacterium
CCTGCGCAGGTGGGACGAGCGCGAAATCCTCGCCTGGTCCGCATGGCGGCAGGAACGCAACCGCATCGCCGCTGAGTGCCACGCCAAACGACGAGCCCGAGCCAAGCGTAAAAGATCAATAAAAAGGGCGCTGTAGTACTAAGAAGTAGGCAGTTACTTCGCCGACTCGTTATCGGCTTTTCGCCTGAAGGCCGGCTTGATTACCGTTCCGTCCATGAAAACGAACATCGTGAGCATATTCGGTTCAGAAAACGCAGCCCCCTTCGGCACCGCGCGATAGAGCACCGACCATGCCCATTGTGAATCACCGCCCTCGGTTCCTGTGGCAGAAGCCCAAGCCGGCGTTCGGATCAAGCTCACGCTCAGCGTTTCCCACTCAAAGTCATTGGGAATATCGACGACAGAATCACGCACCTTCTGCGTCAGTTTCACGGCTTTCCTTGCCGAGAGCGGCGGGTTTTCGTCCTCCTCCTCATTCCACTTCGGAGTCGAAGGAACTTTCCTCGGATCAAAGTCTGTCACGTAAACCTTGCCGCAGACTTCGACCTCGCTGTGATCGGTAATGTCCGCTGTGAGCATGGCCATTGAGACTAACGGCGCGATAATGCTGAACATGGTCAACCTCCATGCGTAATGAGAATGAACGGCCCAAAGGTGCCATTAGACCGCGCCAGAGCGGCGGGGCAAAGCTGCGGCTGGCATGGTAGACTGACCGCCATGCAGGCGAACGGCAAATTCAGGACGATCTTGGTGGCGCCGCCCTGGGAAACCATGAGCCATGAGGCTGTAGAGCGTGCCCGTGAAGGCAGAAAGTGCGAATGACTTTCGATTCGATTTGACCCAACCTAAATGACGATGCCTCGCCCACAATTCACCCTTCGAGCCCTGCTGGTGGCCATGCTGGTCGTGGGGGCGTTCTTTGCGGGCGTTGCCTTGGAGCGGGAACGGCAGAGGCGACAGGTGAAACCGTATAACGTCGGCAATGAAATCCAGTGGACATTCTAGCCCAATGCGTCCTCAGTTCAGCTTGAAGACGATGCTGGCGTGGATGGCTGTGGCCGCGGTCATCGCGTGCGTGGGCGGATTCGCCCTACGACTTCAGGCAGAGCTTGGCCGCTTCTATGGTGGCTTCAGGAAGGCGCAAGAGGGGGCGCGGGCGCAGGGCAAAGAACTTACGATGAACGAATGGATGGACAGGTGGGACGCGGAAATGGCGGCAAAGAACGCCGAATGACCTGCCCGTTTGTCAGGCACCGGAAAAAATCTACGGTTAGTTTTTTTACTTTGACACGAAGATGGAAGATGGGACGGGCATGGGCGTAACTCGGCGCCCCTACTCCATTCGCCGTTTGAAAAGCCAGGTGGCCGCGGCGAGCGTCGCGGCGGCGATGAGGGCCATCGGCCAGATGTGTCCCAGGGCGACGACGGTCGGCATGTCTTTCAGAAAGACCCCCTTCACGACCACCATGAAGTAGCGGATCGGGTTGGCGTAGCTGACCGTCTGAAGCCAGTCCGGCATGTTCTCGATCGGGCTGGCGAATCCCGAAAGCAGCATGGCCGGCACCATGAAGACAAAGGCGCCCAGGATCGCTTGCTGCTGCGTTTTGGCCAGCGCCGAGATAAACAGCCCCACGCCGATCACCGCGAACAGATAGACGATCATGGCGGCGTAGAGCAAGAGCAGTGAGCCGTGCAAGGGGACGCGGAAGGCGAACACCCCCACCAGGATCATCCCGCTCGCCTCGGCCACGCCCACCAACAGGGCCGGCGCGGTTTTGCCGATGATGATCTCGGTCGGGCTGAGCGGCGAGATGAGCAACTGCTCGAACGTGCCCAGCTCGCGCTCGCGGGCGACCGAGAGAGCCGTCACCACCAGGCCCATGAGAGTCGTCAAGATGGCGACCAGGCTGGGCACCGAGTGCCAGGTGCTCATCAGGTTGGGATTGAACCAGGTGCGTGCCACGACCATGCTGGCCGGCCGCGGCCCGCGGCCCGGGCGCGGCAGTTCGGCGTTGTAGGCGTCGACGATCGCGGCCGAATAGCCGGCGACCAGTTGGGCCGCGTTCGAGCGGCGGCCGTCCAGCACAAGCTGCACTTTCGCCGGGCGCCCTGCCCAGACGTCGCGCGAAAAGTCGGGCGGAATGTGCAGCACCATCAGCGCCTGCCGCGAATCGATCACCTGGGCCAGCTCGCCGTCGGAGCTCAGGTGGTCGATTCGGGTAAACGTCGGAGCGCCCTCGAAGCGCGCAATCAGGTCGCGCGAGGCCGTCCCCGAATCGCGGTTCAAGACGGCCATTCGCACGTTCTTGGCTTCCTCGGTGGCGGCAAAGCTGAAGATGAGCATCTGAAACAGCGGCGGCACGAACAGAATCGTGCGGCTCTTGCGGTCGCGCCACAGCGCCAGCAGCTCTTTGACGATCAGCGAGACAACCCGGTCAACCATCCGCTCACTCCAGTCGCAAACGGGTTGACCGCACCAGCAGCCCAAACAACAGCGTGGCGAACGCCAGCAGGGCCAGCGTGTTGGGAACGAGAACCTGCGGCACGTCGCCGGCGAGAAAAAGGGTCTGCAGGCAGGGAACAAAATATCTCGCCGGCAAGACGTGGGTGATGGTTCGGATCACCCACGGCATGCTGTCGATCTCGAAGATAAAGCCCGACAACTCGAACGCCGGCAGAAAGGCCGAGATCAGCGCCGCCTGGCTGGCGGCGAACTGGTTGCGCGTAAGCGTCGAGATCAGGAGGCCCAGGGGAAGCATCGCCAGCAGGAAAGCGGCCGAAACGACCACCAGCGCCAGCACCGATCCTCGAAACGGCACGTCGAACAAGAGCACGGCCGCCGTGGCCGCCAGCCCCATGGCCGCCATGCCCATGACGAAGTAGGGCAGAAGCTTTCCCAGCAGAAATTCCAGCCGGGTGATCGGCGTGGCCATCAGGGCCTCCATCGTGCCGCGCTCCCACTCGCGGGCGACGACCAGCGCGGTCAGCAGGGTGCCGATCAGGCTCATGATGATGGCGATCGAACCGGGAATCAGAAAGTTGTGGCTTCTCAACTCCGGGTTGAACCAGTAGCGCTGCTCGACGGAAATCGGCGGCGTCACGTTCCGCACGGCGAGCCCAGTGCGCGAAAGGGCCTCTTCGCCCACCCACGTTCCCCAAACGCCCTGAACGTAGAACGTCACCAGGCCGGCCGTATTCGGCTCGCTGCCGTCAACGATCACTTGCACCGGCGCCGTTTCGCCCGCTCCCAGGCGGTCGCCAAAATCGGAGGCCAGCACCACGACGCCTTTGAGGCGGCCCGCCACGAGATCGTCCTCAAACGGCTGCCTGTGCCGGGCCAGGTGGACTCGAAAATAGGGAGAGTTGCGAAACGCCGCCACCAGGCTTTCCGTCTCTGGGGTCGCTTGTTCGACCACCAGGCCGACCTCGACGCGGCGCAGATCGAGCGACACGCCATAGCCGAAGAGAAACAAGAGCACGAGCGGGAGCAAGCCGGCGATGAGGTAGCTGCTGGGATCGCGAGCGATCTGCAGCGATTCTTTGCGAACCAGTCCCATCACGCGGCGAAGACTGCCGAAGGAGGGCGCGGCCGATTTGAGCCCGCTATCGCGCATCGGTTGGCCCCCCGTCGTATTCCTCAACCAGCGCGATAAATGCCTCTTCCAGCGTCGGCTCCGTCCGTTCGCCGCCGCGGACGCGATCCTTCAGCTCGTCGGGCGACCCTTCGGCGATCACGTGCCCCTGGTAAATCAGCCCGATGCGGTCGCAATACTCGGCCTCGTCCATGAAGTGCGTGGTGACCATCACGGTCACGCCGCGTTCGACCATGGCGTTGATATGCGACCAGAAGTCTCTGCGCGTCAGCGGGTCGACGCCGGAGGTCGGTTCGTCGAGAAACAGCACGGGCGGATCGTGCATCACGGCACAAGCCAGCGCCAGCCGCTGCTTGAACCCCAGCGGAAGCTCCCCGGAGTTGCTATCGAGGTACTCATCCAGCGAGAACGTTTCGATCATGCGGTCGATCGTCTCGCGGCGCCGCCTGCGGGGAACGCCGTAGATTCCCGCAAAAAATCGGAGGTTCTGCCACACGCTCAGGTCGCCGTAGAGCGAGAACTTCTGGGCCATATATCCGAGTCGCGAGCGGGCCGCACCGCCGGCGCGATAGAGATCGCAGCCGGCCACCTTGGCCGAGCCGGCCGTGGGAGCGAGCAGGCCGCACATCATCTTGAACGTCGTCGACTTGCCGGCTCCGTTCGGCCCGAGAAGCCCGAAGATTTCGCCGCGGTGAATCTCAAACGTGATCGCGTCGGCTGCCGTAAAATCTCCAAAGCGCTTGGTGAGCTGGTGGGCTTCCACCAGGATCTGGCCACCGTCGCCCGATGTCTCCGTCTCGCGACGATGCTCGCCCAGGGGAGATTCGACCTTATGCGCTCCGCCCAACAGGTCGACGAAGGCGTCTTCAAAACGGGGCGGCGTCGGCTTGATCTGGGTGTCTGCCGTGCCCAGTTCCCTGGCCTGCGGCGGTTCTTCCCCTTCTTTCACCACCAGCCGCACGCTGCTGCCTTGAATGACGCCGTCGACGATCTCCGGCCGCCGCAGTGCCTCGGTCAAAATCTTTCGCCGCGGCTCGTTGGGATCGTATGCCAGAAAGCTGCGGCCTGCGACGCGAGCGGTCAGTTCCTTGGGCGGCCCGTGGTAGAGCGCCTGGCCCTCGTTGAGCAAAAGCACCGAGGCGCAGCGCTCCGCCTCGTCGAGGTAGGCCGTACTCCATACGACGCCGATCCCCTCGTCGACCAGGTCGTACACCATCCGCCATAGCTCGCGACGCGAAATGGGATCGACTCCCACGCTCGGCTCGTCGAGCAACATCAGCCGGGGCCGGTGGACGAGCGCGCAGGCGAGGCCGAGCTTCTGCTTCATGCCCCCCGACAGTTTGCCCGCCAGCCGGCGGGTGAAGGGCGCGAGCGCCGTGAACTCCAGCAGCCGGTCAAACGTCTCCTCGCGCTTTTTTCCCGTCACGCCGCGCAGCTCGGCGTACAGGTCGAGGTTTTCCTGCACCGTCAGGTCTTCGTAGAGGCCGAAGCGCTGCGGCATGTAGCTGATCGTGCCTCGCAACTCGCTCGCCTGGTCCTGCGGGTCGCAGCCGCAAACGCTGAGCGTTCCCTCGTCTGCCAGGAGCAGACCGGCCAGCAAGCGCATGAGCGTCGTTTTGCCGGCCCCGTCGGGCCCGACCAGGCCGGTGACTTCGCCAGCCCGAACCCGCAAGTCGAGACGGTCGACCGCCGGCCGTGCGTCCCGGCCGAAGCGCTTGCTGATCGACGTGGCCTCGACGAGGGACGACTCCGACGTTTCGCTCATGCCGTTCGCTTGTTTCTCGGCCGCTTTGAGCGGCGGCTCCGACGTTCTGCGGCGGAGAAGGCCATCACGGGGCGACCGCGTCTCCCATCAGGGAGGGGTTGTGAGTCTTGAAGCCTTCTCGGTAGTTTGGCGCGTAGCCCGGATTGAACGCAACTTCCCTGCTTACGCTTCTGGTTGGTGTTGGCGCAGTCTGCGAGTCGACGTAAATAACCCGGCATAAGTATATTCGGCTGCACCGTTTGTGGCACCGGCAGAGGGCGTGAGGACGCCCAAGTGACGTGGCCGGCGTGAGTTAGGCGATAGCCACAAGAATGAAAGGCACCGTGGCAACGTTTCTTTAGCTGGTGTCCAGGCATCGGCGCCACCTGAGCAATCCGGTGGGCGAATCGCAACCCGTTTGATGACAGGAAGATACGAACGGACAGCCATTGCCATAACGCCGACCTCTCGCATCCGCCGGCGTAGAATGACAACCAGACGAACGCAACCAAGCAACGCGCACCACCGCCGAATGAACTTTGGCGGGGCCGCTTGTCGGATCCAAACACACGGTTTTAAGAGTTGAAGGTCAGGATAGATGTACCCTTTTTTTGATCCGGTTTACTTGCTCTTCATTGCCCCCGCCCTCTTGCTGGCGTTTTGGGCTCAGATGCGCGTGCGCTCGGCCTACGCCGAAGCGCAGCAGGTGCCGGCCCCGATGTCGGGGGCCGAGGCGGCGCGCCGCGTGCTCGACGCGTCGGGCCTGCACGACGTCGAGATCGAGCCCGTCGCCGGCGAGCTGAGCGACCACTACGATCCGCACGCAAAAGTGCTGCGATTGAGCAGCGGCGTTTACGGCAGCCGGTCGATGGCGGCCGTCGGAATCGCCGCCCACGAAGCCGGGCACGCCTTGCAGGACGCCATGCACTACGCTCCGCTCGTGGTGCGCAACCTGGCCGTGCCCGCCGCCAGCTTCGGCAGCGGCATCAGCTACATTTTGCTCTTTATCGGCGTTCTTATGCAGGCTCCCATGCTCGTCTGGCTGGGCATCCTGCTGTTCGGCGGCGTCGTGTTCTTTCAGGTCGTGAATCTGCCGGTGGAGTTCGACGCCAGCGCTCGCGCCAAGGACGAACTTGTGTCGCTGGGCATCATCGACCAAAACGGCCTGGTCTACGTGCGGCGGGTGCTCAACGCCGCCGCCTGGACCTACGTCGCCGCCACGCTGCAGAGCCTGCTCATCCTGCTCTACTACATCATGCGGTTCACGAACAGCGGCGACCGGGAGTAAAAACGCGCCGCAACGTCTTCCCGTCGCGGCAGAGGGCAGGGTGCGGGCGGCGCCGTCAAGCGCGGCGCCTTCTCGTTCAGGCTTCGTAGGGCTCTCAGCATTGGCCGGGATTCATAGGCTTAGCCACGGATTAACGCGGATAAACGCAGATAAAGGGTCTGTTGCCCCGTCGATCGCGTTTGACGCCGAAGGCCGCAGCCCGGCATGTTCGAAAGCGCGGCCGTTGATTTGCTGACGTGCGTGCGTTCACTTCCTCCTCGATCCTGCCCGTTCCTTCGAATTCAGTCGTTTAATCCGTGTTTATCCGCGTTCATCTGCGGCCATTGCAGAACGTTACGGCTGAATTACAGCCTTGTCACGATTGCCACTGGCGTAGCCGATTGCGATACTCGCATGATGGGGCGATGAGCAGGCATGGTGCGTTTCTCGAATCGACGCTGCCGGTTGAATGAGCTTGCCCGAGGCAACCAACGCGGCCCAACAGACCGACGACGCCGATCTTTCGGGCCGGCAAGTTGCCGGCTTTCGGCTGCTGCGGCGGCTGGGACGCGGAGCCATGGCCGAGGTCTACCTGGCCGACCAGGCTTCGCTGGCGCGGCAAGTCGCCGTCAAGATTCTTAAGAGCAAGCTGGCCGCCGACGAAACTTACGTCCGCCGGTTTCAGAACGAGGCTCGCGCGGCGGCGGCGCTGGTGCACGCAAACATCGTGCAGATCTACGAAGTCGGCAGCGTCGACGGACTGCACTACATCGCGCAGGAATACGTGCAAGGGCAGAACCTGCAGGAACTGATGACGCGCCGCGGGCCGCCGGCGCTGTCCGATGCCCTGGCGATCATGCGGCAGGTTGCGTCGGCCCTGAACAAAGCCGCCACGGCCGGCATCATACACCGCGACATCAAGCCCGAGAACATCCTGCTCGCCCGCACCGGGGAGGCGAAAGTGGCCGACTTCGGCCTGGCCCGCATCGCCACGCCCGGCATGACACCCGACCTGACCCAGGTGGGCGTGACGATGGGCACACCGCTCTACATGAGCCCCGAGCAGGTCGAGGGGCGCCCGCTCGACCCGCGCAGCGACATCTACTCCTTTGGCGTCACCTGCTATCAAATGCTGGCCGGCGTCGTTCCCTTCCGGGGCGACACGGTGCTGAGCGTGGCGGTGCAGCACCTGCACTCACAGCCCGAACCGCTCGAAAGGCTGCGGCCCGACCTGCCGGCCGAACTATGCCGCATCGTCCACCGCATGTTGGCCAAGGGCCCGGACGAGCGGTACACGACCGCCCGCGAACTGCTCGTCGACCTGCGAGGCTTACAGCCGGCCGGCGACGCCCAAACCGACTTCGACCTGGGCGAGCCCGAATACGCCGCCGTCCGGCTGGCGACCGAGCGTCTGTCCGCGTTGAGCCGGACCGTGGCCATGCAGGCGCCGCGTCTGCGGCGCCGTCGGGCCTGGCTCGCCGCGGGCGTGTGCCTCGCGCTGGCCGGGGGCGCGGCGGCCGGCTGGATGACCCGGCCCCCGTTTCTTTTGAACCAGACGGGCCCGGCGGCCGTCACGCGGCAACGCACCGCGCAGGAACAGCTCTACTTCGCCAAGCTGCAAGGGAGCGAAACGTGGCTCAGAAGCGTGGAGGAGTTTTTTCCCGAAGCCGAGTACGAAGTGCGCATGGCGCGGCAGGAGCTCGCCCGCTGGTATCTGTACCACGGCCGCTGGGACGACGCGAGGCGGCTCTTCGACCAGTTCGCCTCCCTGGAAGACCCGGCGGGGAGGGCCTTCGGTCTGGCCGGCCAGGCCATCGTTCTGGCGAAACAGCGTCAGTTCGACGAGTCGGCCGAGCGGCTGGCCGAGTTCTGGCCCCTGCACGACAAGCTCGACGACGTTCACCTCACGCGCCTGCTGCGGGCCACGTTTCAGGCCGACCGCCGGGCCAGCCAGGCGAACCTGAACCAGCAAGACACCGAGGCGATCAAGCAATGGCTGGAGGAGGATCTGCGCGTGGACGCGGCAGTTGACAGCGAAGCGGGCGTCAGGTAACAAGGGAGATTCGCGACGTTTGCCCTTGGTCGAGCCGGGCAGGCGGTCGATGTGCCCGCATCGTCTAGTGGCCTAGGACGCTGGGTTCTCAGCCCAGTAACCGGGGTTCAAATCCCCGTGCGGGTAGTTCTTTAGTCGCGCCTGGCCCTTGCTAGGGCTCTCGCGGGTGTTCTCCGTCTTTGGTTCGCCGGTGTGCGCTGCCAGCAGGCAACTTGCGGCAAGTTCTCGACCGTTTTCCCAGGACGGCCTGCGGTTAGCCAACCACAAGGCACCGGTTGGCCGATCTCGCCGCTCGGCGAGCGTGATCCCCGCGGCTCCGTGCCCACATTCGCCACGCGTTGTGGCAGGTCCTTCGGCCGGCTACGACTTGCCGGCCGAGAGGCGGAAAGATAGTTCTGACCGTTCTGAGCCGGTTCTGGCGGGGTTGGGACCGGAGTTCTATGGCTCTTCCCATCGTTTGCGCTTCGGCCGATGCGGCGAATCGACGTCTCGACAGACTTGCTCAAGCTGGTGGGCAAGCTGCTGAACTTGCTGCGGGCTAAAGACCACGCGATTGTGCACGAAGAATTTTTTGGGGCTACGTGGGTTGATGACGCACACTTGGCCTCGGCCAATCCGCTCCTTCACGAACCAGCCAGGTAACGCGAGAATCGGCTCGGCGGCCACCGGTTCACCAACGGCGCTCGACAAATGCTTCGCAAGCCAGTCGGCGTCGGACTTGAGCTTTTCGACCGGGATGCGATATTCCCGATCTGGAAATCGAACGACGCCGGCCTGCTGGTCGACAACTGCCTCCGCCTTGGTTTCCCGTCCCTTCGGTTTACCGAGCAGCTTCGAGTTTACGGAGAATAGGCCGCTTTGACTTATCACCACATGGTCGATGTTTCCGTAGGGCGTTGGGATGTCGTGAAAGACTCGGCATCCATCGAGCATCAATTGATTCAGTTCTTCGCCCGTCGCCAGTTCGCCTTCCAGTCCGAGAGCAAAACGCTTCCGCTGACTGAGAAGCGTCAGAAGATGCCGACCGGCAATTCCAAGCAAGATAAATCCGAGACTGATCGAAGTGAGAACTCGCATGGGCGATTCTCGCTGCCCAACGAAATACGATTGACTGATGTGTGCCGCGAAGGTCACCAGGGGAATCATCACTACCGACAGAAGGCCGACCTCGATCTCTAAGTTCAGGTCTTCGATCTTCTTCCCCAACGAATATCCGGGAGGACGAAGCAAACTCCTGCTCAAAGGTGACGTCCTCACACCGCCCCGCTCCCTTCGCCTCGCAAGGAGTGTGATACCCAACATTGGCAAGATGCCGAAAAGGGCAAGTGCAGCAGGGATCAAGGCGACAAGAAACGTCATTGGTTGCTCCCCCCTGAAGAATCGCGATATTCACACACCACAGAGATTGTCACGCCGGGTCAGCATACTACGGTAACGCGCGTGGATGGGCGCATGTTTCGCCGGCTCAAGACGTGGAAGCCGAAGTCGGCGGAGTTAAAGAAACCAGCGTAACAAGCCCGAGTGCGACCGTCACCCCAGCTACAAGCGGCATCGGTGAAGACTGGCGAATAGGAGAACCTGCTTTGTTCATGGTGGTGCCTGAGAAGCTGCCAACTACGACTTGCCGGCCGAGAGCGCGGACAAATAGTTCTGACCTTCTGACCCGGATCGGTTCTCTAGACCTTAAACAAGCATAGCCAGAAGCCGGGCGGCCGCGGCCGCGGCGAAAAAAATCGAAAACCTCCGGCGTTTTGGGGCGTATTTGTGTTGAACGCCAACAAACACGCCACACCTGCACGGAGGTTTTCGAGTGAG
>DASZPH010000090.1:0-6399 GCA_035550375.1 Pirellulales bacterium
CCAGCAAACCTTGTACGAATCGCCGCGCGTGTTCGTAATTCTCCGCGCGACCAAACAAAGGAACGTATCGATCCAGAAACGAATCCAGCTCGGGTTTCAACCGACGCAGTGCACGAGCATCCATGCTCTACCTCCATGCAAACGAAGAGCAACACCTGCCGCAAGTACCGTGGACTGCTCTTGTACCCGACCCACAGGCCAGCGTAAAAGATCAATTAAAAAGGCGCTGTAGTACTAGACAGTGTCGACAAACTTCTCCAAAACGCTCTGGACAACATGCGGGCGCGGCCACTCGAAATGATTCACCGTCACAAAGAATGGGAGACGACGCACGATGTGCCCGACGGCTCCACAGATTACGACATAGTTCGCCAATTGCCGTCAGGAGAGTGGTTCCTTCGTTTCGCAATGGGGCACCTGCCCGAAGAAGAAATCCCGCATGGCAGCTATCGCTTAGCAGTGCGAGCACATGCTGCTGGATTCCAGGATGCGATCGGGCATTTTGATGCCTGGGAGGGGCTAAATGGGCGATTGTGCTTTAACATGACGGGACGCGCAGGCTCAATCGGAGAGGAAATCGCGGCAGCTCTTGACCAAGAATCAGAAAACACCGCCGCGCAACGGGTGGCTCAAGGCACTGGACCAGACGCTTGGAACCGGGCGGCTGTCGGCCGGTAGAATGGGCGCCATGGACGAGAATCCGTATCGGGCGCCGAAAGAGGAGATGGCTCAACCGGCCACCCCTCTCGACGGCGCAGAGCCGACGCTGCTCGGCCTCGGCCTCACGCTGGGCCTCGTCATTGCTTGGGCAATCTTTCTCGTAGCAGCTTTGGTCTAGACCGACCCAGCAACGCACCCGATGTCCCACTACCGATGTCGCGCAGGCGATCTTTGTCAACCGCGCTCAACAAGTCTTTCGCACCCCAAATTCAGGCAAATAGTTGTCGTATTCGAACCGACAACTGCGGGATTTCAGCACAGTGCCGCATCGCCGTGCGGGCAGCGGTAGTCGGCATGCAGGTCGCTCGATACGCGGCGGGTCGAGCCGTCGTCCAGACGATAAACGTAGAGTTGGTTCTTGCCCGATTCGCTCGAGTGGTAGACCACGGCCGACTCGCCGTCGATCCAGCGCGGATAACCGATCACCACCTAGCTTGTGCTCACCGCCACAATGCCCCAGTTATGGTTTGCTGGCCGGACTTGGTGTCGGCGGTCCGCGACCATCGCGCTCGACAAGCCAGGACGAGAGGACTTCCAGGAACTCCGGTGAAAGCCTCTGGTGAGCCTGCTGATCCCGCGGAGTTGCGCTCGCAGTCTCAACCTCGAAAGAGTGGTCAGCCTTTGGGATCACTTGAACAGAGGAGCCTTTTTTTCCAGGCACTTCTAGGACAGCCTTAGCGATTTCAGAGTTCTTTCGAGGGTCGATTTTAGGATCTCTCTCTGCAAAGAGGATCAGCGCAGGACACTGAGTTCTTGCGAGCGCCGCGGCAGGATCGAAGCCAAGAAGGCCCCGAAACCAGGGACTGGTGAGCGTCCTCAATTGGCGTTCTGCGGCGTTTTGGATCTCAACTTCAGGATCCTTGCCGGCCAGCGCGGGGTGATCCTTGGGAAATCGAGCGTAGACCATTCGAATCAGTTTCTGTAAATCCGGTCGCAGCTCGTCTGGTTTTGCGCCCTTGGCGAGGCGATCAAAGATGCCTTGCTGCACATCCCTAGCGGCCGTTCGATCTGCCTCCGTGGCACCACCGTTGCGTAACACCCCATCTAAGATTCTAAGGGCGGTGCTCTCGACTGGTTCTACCGGTGAGGCCGCAGCCACTAAAAAGGCAAGATCGGACGACCTGGAAGCCGCAAGGATGGCGACAGCTCCGCCCGCGCTGTGTCCGAAGACGCCAATTCTCTCCGGATCGATCTCGGACCGTCCTTTCAGGTAACCGACGCATTGGAGCGCCCGATCGGCCAGTTCATTCAGCGACAGATCCGGGTCGTCCCCCCGCGGTCCAGTTCCAAACGGCACTCGTAGTACAGCAATGCCGCGCTCGGCGAGGAATCGACGGAACTGAATCCCTGCCTCCTCCAGCGCATCCGCATGCGGCGGAGCTCCACCATCGTTGCGTCCATACCCCGGGATTACGAGCATTGCAGGAACCCGATGCGACGCAATGGGGACGACCATCGTTCCGGCGAGGGCTCGATCTGCCTTTAGCGGGATCTGTACGTCTTCGATGCGATACTTTGAGCCTTCCCCAGTTTTCCGGCTTTCTGTGACGCTCTCTTGGGATTGTTCGCTTGGCTCGCCCAAACCCTGCGCGGTGTTGTCTTCGCCAGATACTCGAACGGGAAGCCAGCTGGCCATGAGTAGTAGGAAGAGCGTCGCGACCAGCATCATCGCCTTGAAGGCGGGCGCCATTGGAGCACCTCCTTGCTGGCCATTCATCGGTTTTGGTGTCGGTGCCTGAGTTAGCACGGCCAGGGTCTCTTGGCGAACTTGATCACAATACGAACCCAAGTTCTCCAGCACGGTCTCCAAGGTCGGCTGCGGATTGACCAGCATTCCCAGGAGGACGTGCTCGGTTCCAACAAACGCGTGGCCAAGGCCGACCGCATTGGCCCTGGCGGCTGCCAAGACTTCTGTCCTGCGGCCGTCTTGTGCAAAACATTCTGGCCTCGTCTTGTGGTGTCGTTCGATCGCACTTTCAACCCGATCGGTTTCGATGCCTAGCCTCTGCAATACGATCGCAGCAACTCCTCCCCCCTCGCGCAGCAAACCCAAGAGGATGTGCTCATCCCCGCACTGCGGGCTACCCAGCCGAACGGCCTCCTGGCCGGCATATGCCAATGCCGCATGCGCACGAGGAGTGCATTTGTGAAATCCCCAATTGCACCGATCCAGCATCTCCCGCCAATGTTCGCGGAGAGCGATGTGTGCCCGGCGCGGTCGATAGATGAGCACCACGGTCACCAGTCCGACAGCGACCAGCACCACGAACAACAGCGAACCGATCACGGTGCAGGCCTCCGTGAGTTTCTCCAATATGGGGAAATGCGCCTCAGCGGCCGCCTCCTCTTGTCCCCTTTCGTTCAGGGCCTTGGCGAACGCTGGAAAGACGAGACCGCCGCTGACCGCGATCGAAAGCACTTCCACCGCCGCCAGAATCCATAGAGTCACCGCGAGCCTCGCCAGCCATTGCATGCGGCGGTGGTCGTCTTCGACGATCCGATTGAAATGGACGTGAGCCGCCGTCTCGGGCGGAGTCACGTCGAGCTTGAGAAGCGCCTTGCCGAGGTCTTTGTCCGACACGTTATTTCTCCGTTTTTCACTGGTGTTTGTCGTCTTCTTTTAGCAGTCGCGCCGCCGTCCTCTTGGCATAGTGCAAGTCGTGAGTGGATCCTCCTCAACGGGCAACTGATCACCCAGCCGATCTATTGGCAGCGCATGACCAGGATCCGCTCATAAAGCTGGTCCACCTGATGGCTCATGCCTTTGCCCACGCCCTGCCAACGAAACGGCCATCTTGTCCACACCTGAGAAGGTTGCGCGCCGCGGCCGAAAGTTCAAAAGGCAAAAAGAACGGGTCAGCCAGGACCTTGCCGTCGCCCGAACGTGCGCGGATGCATCCCGGCAGTGAAATCGCATCGGTCACGAGCGCGAATCACGAAGATCGACGCACTAGCCCCCCGGGGTAACCGGTTCAAGCGGGAGCAACGAATTCGGCCCCGAAGCTTCAAATGCTCGACTGGCGGTGAAGCATACGGCTTCCACTGCTCTTGCGGGTACTTCAGCGATGCGAGCCGCGACGCGAAACGGGTGACCACCTAGGAGGAGACAATGGCCAAGCAGGACGACCTCGCTTTCGCTACAGCGTTCCAGGTAGAGCATCGCGAAATGGGCAACCTGTTGCAGCGCGTGCGGCACGCCACAGCTGACGGTTGTGATTGGTCTCATGATGCGGCGCGCGAGGCGAGGACCGCGATCGAGGCCCTGGAACGACGGCTGCGTCAGCACTTCGCCCAAGAAGAAGAAGGTGGCTACCTGGAGCAGGCGTTGGCAGCGGCTCCGCGCCTCAGCAGACCAGCAGCCGAACTGCTGAGACAACATCCGGCCATGCTCGCTCAGGCATCCACCGCACTCTCAACCGCTCGGGAAGCAGTTTCTGATTCCACTCGCTGGTCCGTCTTGAAACAGCAAGTGGAGGAACTCATGAGCGCGCTCGTTGGCGACGAGCGGAGCGAGAGCGCGATCGTACAGGAAGCCTTCAACACGGGGTTCGAGCACTGAGCCCGCGGTTGCCGGCTCTGCTTCAGCCAGCGAGCTTCGGCCGCGCTAAGCTGTCAGGGGCTTCGAGCCGGGCGTAGGTCTCGACGAAGTAGAGGAGATGGTCTTCCAACCAGGCAGTAAGCGCGGGCTCATCGATTCTCTCATCCGCGCTGCCGGCCGTGCGCCAAGGAGCGTCGGCGCGTCCCGGCACGAGATCGAACACCAGCTTGTCGTGGCGTTCGGAGGGAAAAAACGCTGGGACTACCTTTTGCTCGTAAAGCAGTTCGAACCTTTCTAGCCGGGCGTCGTGATTCACGGCCACCTGCAGTGCGGCCGTCGCTCGCGATTGCCCGCCAGCCCCGAACTGGCAACTGCAGCGGTAGGCATCGCTCGGTTCCGCAAGCGACGCGTCGGGAATGTGCGCCAGCATCCGCTCGACGCGCGGCCGTACGATCACTCCCATGACGCGCCGCGCAAGCAACTCGAACTCCTGCAACTGCATCTCGAAGTGCTGCCTGGATCGCTCAAAGTGGGCGACCCCGACTTTGAGCGATTCTCGTACGGCGGCCAGCCGAGTCTCGATCCGATGTGAAAAATCTTGCAGCAGGTCCATTGCCGGGATCCTGGGATTGGGGCAATCAATGAATCGGTGAAGAACGTCCGCGGCATCAACTGGAGCCAGCGCGATGTTGATGCCGATGGGATCGCCGCCCGCAACCGCATGTCGCGGCGCCCGACTACTTCTAACGCTCGGTATCTCGTCGAGCAATAGCGATTTCTGGAACACGAACGGACTTGGCCCACCGCACGGTCGGCCCCCCCTCACCGTACGTTCCCTTTGAACCATTTCGTCGCACGGTGCCACCAGTCGGAGATCCGAGTGGCGTGCTTCCGTTTCTCCGCTTCGGACAATTTGCCGCCTTCCAACTCGGCGGTCAGCTTCGAGATTTCCTCATGCAACGCCTTCACCTCTGCGCCACGGTTCTCGCCTACGAGGTTCTCGTATCGCTTCAGTTGATCGATGGCCGCATGGAGGGCCACCTTGGCTTCGGCAATCCGGCCGGCCTGCATCTCGACCTCCGCCAGTTTGAGGTTGTCGGCGGCTTCTTCCAGAGGCAGGTCGATCTCCTCGACCTCGAACAGCACTGCGCGTGACTGCAAAGCAAGCAATGCCTGATCGGCTTCGGCGGCTTTGTCTTCGGCTAAGTCTTCCTTCGCTCGCGTGAGCATATGCCGCGCGAGCTCGACGTCGAGCTTGGCAGTCGAGCAAACCATGTCGGCATGGGTGACTGCGAGCGCCGCAGGCACCTCCCTCTCTGCCGAAGCCGCCGAACGATTATTCTGCCCCCCGTGCTCGGATTCCTTCTTCGCCTGAGCGATCGGTGAAAGGATGTCTCGCCATTCCAGCTCGTCGTAGAACCGAACACAGTTCGGTGCAACGTCGTCTTCGTCGGAATACGTCAAATCGCCCGCCTTGATCTCCGTCTTGACCTTGAAGTGCGGCATGACGCTGTCGATGATGGCAATCAGCTGCAGCGCCTGCTGCACATGAGTGGCCGCCTGATCGTTGTCTTTTTTACGAATGGCGTAGCGTGCTTGAATGACGTGCTTCACGATGCGTCCCGCGGCGAAGGACACCTCCCTCGCTTCTTCGTCGCTCAGCTCGCCAACCGGTTCCATATCCACTTTTGAAACGATTCGCGACGGTTCAGTTTTCCTCTTTGCTTGGGCGTCGGGCCTCGGTGCATCCGCAGCGATCGCGACACCAGCCATGAGGCAGAGCATGGTAAGAAGTGAGCAGGCTGATCTGTGTGACATCCGGATCTCCTTTCAAAGGATGTGGCCGCCAGAATTACAGACGCACCTTGGCGTTGTTCGCCTCGTGCAACTCGCAAACCACTCCGAAAAACTTCGCGTGACAGATTCTGATTGGCGGAAAGGCGCAGAAACAACGGTTACCGCCAGAGAAGCGAGGGCGGCGCGCAGGTGTGCCAAAGGGACGTAACCGTTCACACCCCGGCGAGCAATGAGGGGGCCGGCTGGTGGGCGAAGTGGGCCTGCACGGCGGCGGTGAGGTATTCGAAGCTGTTCCGCGATTGCTGATGACAGGTTTCGACGACAGTCAGGATTGCCTCCACGAA
>DASZPH010000091.1:0-3396 GCA_035550375.1 Pirellulales bacterium
CAGCCGAATGATAACCTGTGCCTCCGGCGTCTGCCGGGCGATCAGTTCCTCGGTAATCCCATCGAGCGACATACCCAAGGTGTCGCCCAAATCGCCGATTGCGCGAAGACCAGTTTTTCACCGCCCTGTGAACGGCTACCAAACACCTTACGAGTTTGAACACGGCTGCGATTTTGTTTTTGGCAACGGTCATCGAGAAATTCAAACCGCCGGACCCGGGCAACCGTGCGACGGTTGTCTTCGGGTTTGCAGCCTTTGTCATCTCCCTGACCGTGGCCTTCATAGCGATGGTGGTGTTGAGTAGCCGGATTGGATCAACAAAAGATCCAAACCAACACTGGAATGACTTGGAGTCCATGCAAGCGCTCGAGATTTTGGGCTTTCTCTCCGGCATTGCGGCCGTGGCAAAGCACGTGATTTTCTAGAGGGCGGGGAGTGTCGCTTCAATGGGGCCGCAGCCATGCGACCGCGGAAAGTGCTGAGCGACGGGCAGCTTGTCGAGTTGGCTTGGAAACCGTAAATCCCTGGCATCCCTGATGTTACGATTTCCAAGTGTTACGTTTTTTCCGTCACTTAGCAAGTATTCTGTCACCCAGCGACGCCGCAGCGGGCCGCCACCAAACATCGGGACTATCAATGCGCCAACCTGCGTCTGCGTGTCGGCCCGATGCACGTAGGCAGCAGACGGGGAAGTACCAGGATGTGTGGCGCCAATCGGTAGTTGAAGCTACGTTTCCGAGGGCTCCTAGCCGTGCCATGAGTGATGTTCGTGCCTGCTCGCTGCCTTCTCTTCCACAAGATCGAGCACCGCACGACGAATGTTATGATGATATCGTTGGCAGATGTCGCCGGCTTGCAAATCTGCGTACTCGACTACGACAAAAGAGTGCCTAAACGTACGAACTGAATCTCGTGTTGCGCGAGCCGGCCGGTGAGCGGATCACGCTGCCCGACGCCTACGGCCGCAAGAGGATCGACCGTCACGCCCAGCGGATCGGTGAATTCCTCCGCTTGCCCGTGTGGGACCACGTAGGCGCGGCCGCCAAAGATTCTTGGTAGAATCAGTGTGTCCCATGAACGCTGCCGCAATTCCAATCACTGAAAAGCATCCCAGTCCTGCGTTCGCCTTCAAGAAAATGCGGGGCCGCAGCATGGTCGTCATCGCGGTGGCAATCCTGCTAATCCTGCCCGCCCTGTTGCTTTCTGGCGCGGCACGAATCGCCGCGATCGGCGGCATTCTGTTCGTCGTCGGCATGCTGTTCGATGTCTACCGATTCGAGGTGGATCCCGTCCGGCAGCAAGTGACGATCCGCACACTCTGGTTGGGATGGCAGGAACGCAGCGCGGTCACCTATGGTTTCTCCGACGTGCTCCGCCTGGAAAAAACGTCATGGGCTGACGGTGAGAGCGCCTTTCGTTGGCGATTCGGAGACGGCGCCACGTACGAGTTTCTGGCGCCGGTCGACGAGCGGCTGTATGAGCTGTTCCGCGAGAAGGAAGGTGCCGGCGTCCGCAAGCGAGAAGGCAATGCCGACTATGCTTGCGGACCGGACTGGCGGCTGGTGGAGCGAGCCGACGAGATTGTGATGGAACCGAATGAGGTCCGCGGCGCGATCGCGGCACGGAGCTTTTGCGGTGTAATCGTCGCAGTTGTTGTGTTCCTCGCCGCCCTTGGTACCGTGTCGGCCTTCGCCGCTATCGTGGCGGCCGCCGTGTGCGGCCTGCTTGCCGCCCTGGTCACCCTGTACGTTGTCAGCGAGACCAAGAAGGGGCCTTGGCTGCACTTTGATCGTGTCCGGCAGCGCCTGATTCTGCCGCGGTGGGACCTCGACTTCGGCGCCGACGCTTTGGTTGCCTGGGAGACGAAGTGCGTGCACTGGGACGTTGGCGACGAGACAATACCGGTGACTGAGCTACGGCTTGTCGTGCGTGCAACCGGTGGCGAGCAGCGTTACGTATTGCTCGCCTGCCGCGATCGCTCCGCCGCGTACTGGTGGCGGGCGGCGCGGTCACGCTTCGTGCGGGCATTGGCGCAAGAGTTGGCCGCGCTCACGAGATTGTCGGTTCGAGAAGCCAACGCCCGCGCTGGAGAACAAACTCATGCCGCGGGATGACACGCCGGCCGCGCCGCCGAGAACACTTGACGATCAGGTGTCGGTGCGCGTCGAATCGGCCTGGGGCGCCGCGGCGCTGTTTTGCTTTTGGCAAACCTTTGGGATCGTGCTGTCGAACGCGTTCGTCTTCATTTGGACCCAAGAAAGCACTCCGTTTGGTTTCGATACTGGAGTTCTCGTATCGGGCTTGGTGTGGATCGTCATCTTCCTCAGTGCCGAAAGCTACTTGGTCGGCGAAATGCGCCGCTTCTTTTCGGCGCGCGGACTGCGGGCATTTGGCGACCTGTCGTCGCCACTGGAATTGTTCAAGCTCGCGTTGACGTTGCTCAGCGCGGCCACGTGGCTGCTGTGCTTCACAGCTTATCCGTTTCCTGCACCCACGGCCGGTCCGCACCGCTTGCCCTCGCTGGCTTTTCTTGTGGGCGCCTTCCTGCTGGCGCTGGCGAACGACCGCATGAACAAGAAATCCGGCGTAAAGCCCACCGTAGGGCGAGTGGGCAACATCGCGGAACTGGTCGTGCAACTGGTTCTCGTGGGCGGAGTTTGCGGGGTCTTGATCGCCGCGGGATACCTGTTCATTCCCGGCGGCGTGGGTTTCTACCTCTTCTCGCTGTTGGGTTTAGGCGGCTTATTGCTTTTCGCGTCGCCCATCCTCTTGCGCGGCACGCTGCTCACCCGCCATCTCCATCGATGCCCACCGCACCAAGCCGCCGACGATCAACCGACGCGTTGATACCCATGCGGATAGCAGCGGCAATCGAGTTGACGGATGAGGAACGGAAGACATTGGAAGCTTGGTCGCGTGGTCGCGATACACCGGCGCTGAAACGACGGGGCCGAACACGATCAACCGCGAGGACATCATTCGCCGCATCGTCGTGCAGTGCAACACGGCGGTGCGCGATCTGACGGGCGTCGTAGACGATATCCGCCGACGCGTGACCGACGAGGTCGTTCCGACGCTGTCGGCCGGCTACTACATCCAATATGGCGGCGAGTTCGAGAACCAACGCGAGGCACAAACGCGGCTCGTCGTTTTGAGTCTCTTCTCGATGTTCGGCGTCTTCTCACTGCTCGTCAAGTGCCTTGGCTCGTGGTGCGGGGCGGTGCAGGTGATCATCAACGTGCCGCTGGCGGCGATCGTAACCGTTCACACCCCGGCGAGCAATGAGGGGGCCGGCTGGTGGGCGAAGTGGGCCTGCACGGCGGCGGTGAGGTATTCGAAGCTGTTCCGCGATTGCTGATGACAGGTTTCGACGACAGTCAGGATTGCCTCCACGAA
>DASZPH010000092.1:0-103317 GCA_035550375.1 Pirellulales bacterium
GGGCTGCGGCTTTAGGCGACGACGACCGACTCAGCCAATGGATCCTCAATCGCCCCGGTTCCCCTTTTTACCGAAGATCGACTGCCGACCAGGATCCACTGGCCTGCGCTGCCTAAAAATCAAATCACCTTATGCACCCGAGCCGGCCGAGCCGGCCCGCAAGCGGCGGAATCACAAAACGCGCGTCGGCTGTTAAGGAAGAGACCGCGGCGCGGTCAACTGGCCCGGGCTTCACTCTCCGATGGCGCTCGCATCGCGATCCGCGCGAGCGGAGACCGCCGAAACCGGCATTGGGCTCTCGCGGATGGGTTCTGAAGAGGCCGTTTCCGACGCAACGGCGGGGTCCGCGGGCTTCGATACCTGCGCGATAAGCGTACGCAACTGATTGAGGTCGGCCTGCGTCCCCGGCTCCAGCGATTGCACCGATTGAGATCCCTGCGAGGTCGCCGATGAACAGACCACGACCTGCGAGTCGCCCACAACGCTGAGTTGGGTCCCTTCCACAACCACCCCCGTTCCCTCGTCGATGCCCAGACCTACCAGGTCGGGGTACGAGTCCAAAACCTTGAGCAGCCGGCTCTGCCGGTTGCGCTTCAGAAAGTGCTGGTCGACCACCGTCCCCGGCAAAAAACCGAAGCCGGGGCCCGTTTGCAGCTCCGGCTTGTCGCGGCGAATCATGATAGGCGACATGATGGCCGCGCCGGCCGACGTGCCTCCCACCACCCCGCAGCGAGCCAGCACGCCGTGAATCTCCCGCTCGGTGACCGTCCCCAGGTAGGTTTCGGTGAGCCAGTTTTGATTCCCCCCCACAAACCACACCCCCGTTGCCTCGCGCAGGGGTGCGGCAAATCCCGGGTCGTCGGCCGTCCGCCGCGAACGCGTGTGCAGGACTTTAAACGACGCGAGGTTCTGCTCCCGCCAGAAGTCGAGCTTCGACTCCATCTTGTCCGTGTCGGCGTAGACGCTGGCCGTGGTGATCACCACCACGCGTGCCACCGCGCCCCCCGCCAAGTCGATGAACCGATCACGAAGCTGAATGGGCAACGCCCCGCCGCCGCAAATTACCAGCTTGCCCCCGGCGGGTTTCCCGCCAGCGGGGATCTCGGCCGCCGGTCTGGCGTCAGCCGAGGAGGGTGTTGCATCGGGCGGCTGCGTTGGAGCAGGCGATTGGTCGGTTGGGGCGGCTGACTGGCCCGGCTCGGCGGGACTGGCGTCGTCCGCACTGCTCTGAGACGCAGCACTAGCGGCCACGCTGCTGCCGACGACCACGAACACAAAACAGGTACGCCGGAAGGCGCCACGAAAGCAGTCGCGCATCCCCGTTCTGTGCCCTTTGCCTGCGGCATCCATGCCTATCCTCCATGACGGTCGGGTTGGGAATCGGATCAGAACCATACGTTGTTGCGGAATTCACGCAGCACATCAACCCCAGTTGATGCGTTCCCCGGTCAGCATCGTATACTACCGCCGGCCGTTCGCCAACCAAATTCTAACACATCGCGGTTTGGCGGCCCCGCCACGCCCGTCGAAGGCCTACTCCGCTTATTTCCACATAAACTGCTTACTGGTAGTATTTTACGTCGATAAGGCACGGCGAGAGATTCGATCCGATACTGCAGATCCGCTGTTTTTGATAAACTCGTTGGCGGCCCGCAACATGCCTCACCCGCTCAAGTCCGTCACCCGGCCGGCTGTCCATTAAGGAAGATTCATCCACGATGCCCCTCGGCACCATCAAGAAACTGCTCGTCGACAAGCATTGCGGCTTCATATGTCCAACTGCCGGGGGGGGCGACGTCTTCTTTCACGGATCAGTTGTGGCGGGCGCCGAGTTCCGCACGCTAATGTTGGGCCATCGCGTCGAATACGATATCGACGCGCAAGGTCCGGATGCCGACCGGGGGCCGCGCGCGTCGCGCGTGCGCGTGCTTGGCCAGGACAAACCGGCCCCGCTGCCGCCGGGCGAATTCCGTCAACTGCGGCGGCATCCCGCCTCGCGGGCCAAGAAGCCCACCTGGCGCAAAGAGAAATAACCGTCGGCCGAAATAGCGGTCACTTGCCTCTTCGACGCAGCCGGTTGGGATCTCTGAATTATTTGGCCTTGCCGTTGCGTCGGCGCGACTGCCCAAAGCCCGTTGTGGCGGCGTCTTGGGCTGTGCCGGACGCCGGCTCGACGCCAAACTCGAGCGTTTGCTGTGGTGCATCCTTTCGGGCCGCCTTTGCTCTCTTCTGTTCCAATCGGCGCCCCTCGGCGGTCGGCGGGGCGCTGGTCACCGGATTTTCCGGACCGTCAAGAGGCTGGCCAACCTCGATCGAGTCGAGCCGCGCCCGCACCTTCCCAACGTAGTCCGACGACAGCTCGAAGCCCATCCAGCGGCGGCCCAGTTTTTTGGCCACGGCTAGCGTCGTGCCGCTACCGGCAAACGGATCGAGCACCAAGTCGTTCTCATTGCTGCTCGCGCGAATGATCCGGCCAAGCAACTGCTCGGGCATCTGGCAACCGTGAAAGCCCGCGCGCTCCTTGAATGTGCCGGCCACGCGCGAAAAGTACCATGTGTCCTGATCGGCGGAAAAACCGCCCGGCACGTCCTGCGGCCGTAGAATCCAGGTGTCGTCGGGCAGACGACCGTTGGGATTCGCCCGGATGTCAGCGTAGACGAGCTGTCGTGCCGAAGGAACGCGAATAGCCGGGTCGTTGAAGTTGAACGTGAACTGCTTGGCATCCCTGACGAAGTGGAAGAGGTGGGCGTGCGAGCGTGTGAACTTGCGTGTGCAGTTCACGCCGAATGTGTAGTACCAGATCACCCAGCTCCGACAGGTGAATCCGGCGTCGTTCTGAGCGATGAGCTTCAGCTCGGCCGCATATTCGTCGCCAATCGCCAGCCAGAACGTGCCGCTCGGCTTGAGCACGCGGCACACGGCCTTGATCCAGTGTCGGCTGAAGTCGAGATAGTGTTCGTCCGGCTTCGAGTCGTCGTAGACGTCGTAGTCGTAGCCGATGTTGAAGGGCGGGTCCGCAAAAACGAGATCGACCGAACCCTCTTCAAGCTCTCGCATCCGGGCGATGCAGTCGCCCTGATAAAGCTGGTTGGCGGCCAATGCCACGCAGGACCTCCTTGCGACTCAATGCCTTGTTGCGCGAACAGCCTTCCGATAGCCTCTAGGCGCCAGTGGCCCCGCTTCTCTATGGCGCGGAGCCCTCGGCCGCCCCGATGCGGGCCGGAAGCCTGCACCACAAATGGAGCGCTATCGTTACGTTGGCATCCTACCCCGATCCGCACGCCTTTCAAGCGCACAACATGAAATTCGCCATCTGCAACGAAACGTTCGTCGATTGGCCGTTCGACAAGGCTTTTGATTTTGCCCGCGCGTGCGGCTATACGGGAATCGAGATCGCCCCTTTCACCATCCACACCGACGCCCGCCAGATTTCGCCCCAGCGCCGCGCTGAGGTGCGCCGCCAGGCGGAAGACGCGGGGCTCGACGTGGTGGGGTTGCATTGGCTCCTGGCCAAGACCCAGGGCCTCTATCTGACGACGCCCGATGCTACGGTACGCCGCGCCACGGCCGAGTATATCGAGGAACTGGCCCGCCTTTGCCGCGACCTGGGCGGATCGATCATGGTCTTCGGCTCGCCCCTGCAGCGTAACCTGCTGCCGGGAGTGAACCACGAAGAGGCCGTGAGATTTGCCGCCGAAGTGTTTCAGGCGGTGATGCCGGTGCTGGAAGATCTGGACGTAACGTTGGCCGTCGAGCCGCTCGGACCTGCGGAAGGGGATTTTTTGCTCACGGCGGCCGACGGGGTACGGCTCGTCGAAATGGTCGGTTCGCCCCACTGCCGCCTGCACCTCGACTGCAAGGCCATGTCGACCGAAAAAGGGCCGATCCCCGACATCATCCGTCGTTTTGCCCCCTGGCTGGCCCACTTTCACGCCAACGATCCTAACCGACAGGGGCCCGGCATGGGCGACCTGGATTTTATGCCCATCCTTTCGGCGCTAGGCGAGATCGATTATCGCGGCTGGGTCTCGGTCGAAGTGTTTGACTACTCGCCCGGCCCCGAGCGGCTGGCGAGCGAGAGCATCGAGTATTTGCGGACCTGCCTGGAGCGGCTGCGCGAAGTTTGAGGCGAACAACGGTTATCTGAGCGCCTCCTTTGCGGTTGACCCATCGAGGAGGATAGCCATGCAAATCACGACGGTCCGAGGCGTCATCGACCGGAGAGTGCTCGTCAACTTCCGCGTGGACCCTGCGGTTCTGGCGACGCTTCTTCCGTCGCCCTTTCGGCCTAAGCTGGCCGGAGGTACGGGCATGGCCGGAGTCTGCCTGATCCGACTCAAGCAGATCCGGCCGGACGGCTTGCCCTCGTGCCTGGGTGTCTCCTCAGAGAACGCCGCGCATCGGATTGCCGTCGAATGGGACGTCGACGGCGCGACCCAGGAAGGCGTCTTCATTTCTCGCAGGGATACGTCATCCCGGCTCAACGCGGTCGTCGGGGGACGGTTGTTTCCCGGCGTGCATCATCACGCCGTCTTTCGAGTTCAAGAACACGATGACCGCTACCGGATCGAACTAAGCAGCGATGACCACCGGATGCGCTTGCTCGTCGAAGGACGTGCGGCTGCCCAATTTCCGCCGGGGTCCGTCTTCGGTTCTCTCCGGGAAGCGTCCGATTTCTTCGAAAGGGGCTCGCTGGGCTACTCCCTGACGTCTACGCCGGGACAATTTGAGGGACTCGAACTACGGAGCGTCGACTGGCGGGTGCGATCCTTTGCGATAGACAAACTGGAATCCAGTTTCTTCGAGAGTCGGAGCCTGTTTCCCGCAGGCGCTGTGGAGTTTGACAGCTCCCTACTGATGCAGGGAATTAATCACGAATGGCGCGCGAGAAAAAAATTGTGCTGCCCGGAGGACGTCGATCGCCGCTTGGTCCGGCCGTGCGGGGCGGGGCGCCCAGATCCAATGAACCTACGATGCGACTGAGCTAACACGTTCTGGCTACCAATCAGGCGGCTACCCAACGTCGCCCAACTCCAGCACCCGTCCGTACCTTCGCAGCACCATCTGCCTCAAAAGCGAGTGTTCTGGGGTGGCGAGCGTAGGGTCGGAGGCCACGAGCTGCTGGGCGTCGCGGCGGGCCTCGTCGAGCACGGCGGCGTCGCGGGCAAGATCGGCGATGCGCAAAGGGGGCAGCCCGTGCTGCCGCGTTCCGAACAGATCGCCCGGTCCGCGCAGCTCGAAGTCGATCTCGGCCAGCCTGAAACCATCGCTCGTGACCGCAAAAGCTTCCAGCCGCTGGCGCGCCTCGGCCGTCTGAGCGTCGCTGAAAACGGCGCAGTAGCCAGGCTGCGTGCCCCGGCTGACGCGGCCGCGCAACTGGTGCAGCTGCGAAAGGCCAAAACGCTCGCCACGATACACCGTCATCAGCGTGGCATTGGCAACGTCGATGCCCACCTCAATCACGGTCGTCGTGACTAGAGCCTGCGTTTCGCCGCTGCGAAAGGCCCGCATCACCTCTTCCTTTGCGGAAGGGCTCATCCGCCCGTGCAGCAGTCCGACTCGAAAGGCGTCTAGCGGTCCGTGGACGAGCGATTCAAACACCTGCTCCAGGCCGGCCACGTCGGCCTCCGACGATTCGTCGATGAGCGGTGTGACGATATACCCTTGCCGCCCCTCACGCAGCTTACGGGCAAAAAAGGTCCACCATTTGTCTTGCTGGTCCTGGCCGACCAGGTAGGTGTAGACCGTTTGCCGGCCGGGCGGGACGTCGTCCAACGTGGAAACGTCGAGATCGCCAAAAACAGTCATGGCCACGGTGCGTGGGATCGGCGTGGCCGTCATCACCAGGTAATGTGGGTCGAGGGCGGCCTGCTTCAGGCTAGCTCGCTGCCGCACGCCGAACTTGTGCTGTTCGTCGATGACGACCAGTCCCAGACGGGCGAAGCGGACGTCGGGTTGCAAGATGGCCTGCGTGCCGATGACGACGTTTAGCTCGCCCGCTGCCAATTCACGCAGGAGGTTTTCTCGCTCTGACGATGAGATGCCCCCGCTGAGCACGCCCCACTTCACGTGGCTGGCCGCGAGCGTGCGCTCCAGCGTGGCCGCGTGCTGTCGGGCGAGCACCTCGGTCGGTGCCATGAGCACCGCCTGGTGGCCGTGCGCTACCGCCAGCAACATGGCGTAGACGGCGACGA
Source organism: Pirellulales bacterium (assembly GCA_035550375.1). Taxonomy (GTDB): domain Bacteria; phylum Planctomycetota; class Planctomycetia; order Pirellulales; family JAICIG01; genus DASSFG01. The sequence goes on from DASZPH010000092.1 coordinate 6,195, forward strand.
CCGTTTTGCCGCTGCCCACGTCACCTTGCAAAAGGCGATTCATGGGGTGCGGCCGCCCCATGTCGGCCGCAACTTCGGCGATGGCCCGACTCTGGGCGGCGGTCAGTTCAAAGGGGAAGAGACGCCGGATGCGGGCGTCGATCTTGCCGGTGACCTCCAGAGGCGGAGCGCTGCGGCGCGAGTGCTGGTCGTTGCGTTTCAATGCCAGGGCGAGTTGCAAAACGAGCAACTCCTGGTAGACCAGCCGTCGGCGCGCCTTTTCCAACTCCTCCCGGTCTGCCGGCGCGTGGATCGCTTGCATGGCCTGGTCGATGGACCAGAGGTCGTGGCTGGCGCGGAAATCGTCCGGAAAAACGTCGTCGAGCGCGTCGACGTATGCCTCGATAACGGCGGCCGCGATGCGCCGCATCTGACCCTGGTTGAGCCCTTCGGTCAGCGGGTAAACGGGCAGCAGCTTCGCGGCTGGTTGCTCCTCGACGTCGATCGACTGGATTTGCGGGTGGGCGAATTCCCACATGCCGCCGTTCAGCTTGGGTTTGCCGGTCACGAGGAGCTGCTCGCCAAGGCAAAACCGCTCGCGGCGAAACGGCGCGTTGAACCAGATTAACCGCACGCGTCCCTGCTCGGCCGCCAGCAGCACCCCCAGCACGATGTTGCCCGACGCGCTCACCCTCTGGTCGATGTCTTCGACCGTGCCGCGCAGGCGCGTCAGATTCCCCTCCGCCAGGTCGGCCACGCTCGCCAGCTCGCTCAGGTCCTGGTAGTCGCGCGGAAAGAAGAAGAGCACGTCGCGGGCCGTCCGCAAACCCAGCTTCTCGAGCAGTTCGGCTCGCTGCGGCCCGACACCCTTGAGAAACTGCACTGGCGTGGCGAGCAGCTCGGCCGGCGATTTGGGCGGAGCGGCCATGTTACCGGCCCGCGCCCATGCCGAAAATCCGCTCGATGTTGCCGCGCAGCACCTGCCGGCCGAGGGCCAAGGCGCGCTCCTCGGACCAGCCACGGTCGATCACGAACCGCTCGGCCAGGATTTTCGCCAGAATGCGCTTGTACATGGCGAACTTGGGCAGGGCAAACTCGAGCTTGTACATATCGCTGTAGTAGCCGATTTGCTTCGTCGAGGGGACGGCTTCCAGGCGCGCCGCGGCGTCGTGCTCGATAAAAGTGGGCGTGTTGGAGTACCACCAGTGTCCGTTTGTCACTACGTTCGGAAAGATCCAACTGTAGCTGGTGAGCTCCTGGTTGGTGACGCTAGCCAGCACCGAGACGGGGAACGTCACCTGCGGAAACGCGTTGAACAGTTCGCGGTACTGAATCAGGGAAACGCGGCTGTCGTACAGGTCTTGCCCCTGATAAACGCCGCCTGAGTAGACGGCCCGGTTGACGCCGATCATCAGGTCGAAGGGCAAGCGATATTCGGCGCAGTGTTCGGCCAGCGTCCAGAAGACGAAGCTCGACAGCGTCTGCCGATCATCCGCGCTGGCCGCGGGACCTTGAGTCAGCACGGCCGAAAGACTTTGTTCCGCCTCGGCCGGCCCGACCTTGATCGGCTGAAAATCGGGGGGCAGTGAGATAGCGCAGGCCTTCGCCCCGTTCGACGTAAAGTGGTCGAACAGCCGGCCCAAGGCGTGCCGCAGCGTGCTCGCGCCGCGCAACGATTGACCGGATGCTCGTGCAAGCCGTTCCTGCACATCCCGCCGGCCGAGATGAAACACCAGGTCGTCGGTCCGCAGGCAGGGGACGTAGAGGCTCGTGTCGAAGCCCGTCAGCGGATCATCGAAATCATTCGTTAGAAATACCGATTCGAGCCGGCTTCGGGAGAGCACCTGATCCGGCCAGTCGGCTTGCGCCATGTGCGCCGCAGCCGCGTCGTAGACGCTTTCCCAGTTGTCGGGCGTAAGCCGCTCAGCATGGACGTGAAACAGCTTTTGCACCATCTCAATGAGCCAACTGTATTGGATGGTGTTCTCCAGGGGCGAAAGGGATTCAACCAGCCGTCGCACCTTCTCCTTGGGCTCAAGACCGGGTTCCTCAATCGCTGCTTTGGGCAGACCGGCCGAGTGGGCCAGCTCGGTGTAATAGTGGTAGCCGAGCACGTCGGCCAGCGTTTGCGAGGCGGGGGCGTGCGGATTGATGTGCGTGTGCGGATCGATCAGGGTGACCGGATCGAGCTCGCCAAACAGCCGCTGGCGCAAGGCAGATGACATGACGCCGGATTTTAGGGCCGTCTACAGTTAATTGCAAACTGGCGATTCGGCCGACGGTCTTGCCGGTTATCGAGCGCCCTCTTTCCTGGCCGTCGGGCGGCGGGACCAGATACAGCCGACGACGTGCGAGTCGACGGCCGAAAGGAAGAGCGTGATGAAGTACGTCGGTGAATCGGCGCCGACGAAGTTGATGGCGTCGCCGGTGGCGGCGATGGTGTCGACCGTTTCGGCCAGGCCATGGTAGTCGGCCAGCCGGCCGCGCTGCCGCAGGATGCTGCGGCGGCGGGCGTAAATCTCGAAGAAGTGGATGGCCGGCAAGCTGGCCCGGCGATCGACGTGGAACGACCATTCGCTATCGGCCGCCAGCAATTTTCGAGCTTCGCTGGCCACGGGCCGCAGGGCGTGACCGCGCGGCACCTGGGCCAAGAGCGTGAGCAGTTCGTCTTTCTCGGAATTTGCGGTCATCCCTTTCCCCTTGATCGCGTGGCCGCCTGAAAGAACCCGGCCAGAACCTCATTATCGCCTGCCAGGCGACGCGGGGCAATTTCAGTATCGCCTTGCGGTTTTGACAACTTCGGATCGAGATGCTCGAATGCACGCATGCCTGAGCTGCCGGAAGTCGAGACGATGCGCCGCGGCATTTCTGGCGTCGTCGGCGGCCGAATCAAGCAAGTCGTCCGGCCGCGCTGCCGGCTGCGGCCAATCTCGATCGAGCCTGAACCGAGCCGCTTCCGCCGCCGGATTGTCGGGCGCACCATCACGGGCGTCGATCGCCTCGGCAAGCGTCTGGTGCTGAGACTCGACGGCAAGGATGGACACAGCCCCGACGCTATCGTCATCGAACCGCGGATGACCGGGCTGGTGCTGGTGGCCGATCCTCCGGATCGAGAACATCTCCGTTTCGGCTTCGAGCTTACGGGCGGGAGCGTGCCGGAAGTGTGGTTCTGGGACCGCCGGGGACTCGGTTCGGTGCGGTTACTCACGGTCGCCGAACTGGAGTCCCGTTTTGGCCTGGACCGCGTTGGCCCCGACGCCCTGCAGATTTCGTCAGATGAGATGATGACCCGCATGGCCGCCAGCCGCCGGGAGATCAAAGTTGCCCTGCTCGATCAACGGGCGCTGGCCGGCGTCGGCAACCTGTACGCCTCGGAGATCCTGCACCTGGCGGGTGTCCACCCGCACCGGCGTTGTGACGAGATGAAGCCCGCCGATTGGCAGCAAGTCCACGCCGCCATGCGCGAAGTGCTTCAAGAGGCCATCCGGTACGAAGGTTCCACGCTCGCCGACGGAACCTATCGCAACGCGCTCAACAACGCGGGCAACTACCAGCACCATCACCGCGTTTACGACCGGGCCGACCAGCCTTGCGGCGTGTGTGGAACGATCATCGTGCGTGTGGTGCAAGCTCAGCGGTCGACCTTCTTCTGCCCGCGGTGCCAACCGCTTCGTCGCCTTTCGCCCCCGCGAAAGGGCGTTCTTTCGGGGGAGCGAAAGACGACTTCGGCATCGCTTTCAAACAGAGCCTAATCCGAAGTGCCAGCCCGTTGACCTTCGGCCCTCGGTCTCGTGCTTTAAGCTCGCGTCAGCCGCCACTTTTAACCGCCAAACATTGCCTGACCGGTAACGGCGCGGTTTAATGACGGCACTGAGACCACAGTATGCGAGCGGAAGGGACCGATTGCCTTCACCTCCCATCTTTCAACCATCGCCAAGCTTGGAGAATTCCTATGACACGCCCCAGCAGGTCCTGCCCCGATTGTGACCGTTCGCCCGCGTCGTCCGACCGGCCGGCCAGCCGGCGTGAGTTTTTGAAGGCCACCGCCGCCGCTTCGGCAGCCGCCGTCGCCACAACGACGCTGCCGATCTGGTCGCCCGCGGTCCAGGCCGCGGGGTCCGAACCGTCGGCGCCCGAGTCTCTGGTCAAGGTGCTCTACGACTCGCTCAGCGACGCCCAGCGCAAGGCCGTTTGCTTCGACTGGGATTTCCAGGAGTCGGAGCGTGGCCTGCTGCGCACGCGCGTGGCCAACAACTGGCACATCACCAAGCCGGAAATCAACAGCGATTTCTTCACCCGCGACCAGCAGGCGTGCGTTCGCCAGATTTTTGAGGGGATCATTCAACCCGAGTGGCACAAGCGGATCGACAAGCAGCTCGACGACGACGCCGGCGGGTTCGGCAACGACCAGAACATCGCCATCTTCGGCAAGCCGGGCGACGGCAAATTCGAGTTCGTGATGACCGGCCGTCACATGACCCTGCGTTGCGACGGCAACTCGGCTGATCATGTGGCCTTCGGCGGACCGATCTTCTACGGCCACGCCGCCAGCGGCTTCAACGAGCCGGCCTCGCACGAGGGGAACGTCTTCTGGCCCCAGGCCGTGGAGGCCAACAAGCTCTTCCCCATGCTCGACGGCAAACAGCAAAAACTGGCGCTGGTCGAAAAGATTCCCGTGGAGCAGCAGGTCGCCTTCCGCGGCAACGGTCAACTTCCGGGAATTCCCGTCACGGAGCTTTCGGCCGACCAGAAAGAGCAGGTTCAGCGGGTTTTGCAGAAGCTGCTCGATCCCTACCGCCAGTCGGACCGCGACGAGGTGGCGAATTGCCTGAAGGCCCAGGGGGGGCTCGATCGCTGCTCCCTGGCGTTCTATAAGGAAGGCGACATCGGAAACGACCAGGTCTGGGACTGCTGGCGGCTTGAGGGCCCGGCGTTCGTCTGGTATTTCCGCGGCACGCCCCACGTTCACGTGTGGGTGAACGTGTCCGACGATCCCTCGGTGGCGACCAACGCCTGACGCGGAGGCGTTTATCCCAGGCGTCGCGCCTTGCGGGCGGGGGACGGCCGCAGGCCGGATCAGACAGGCACCGATCAGACAGATCGTTAAACCCGGCACAACCGTGCGGTGTCGCGGTTAGCGGGGTTCGCTTGCGCGCCCGCAGGTTCGCTTTTGCTTACCCCGCCGGGCGGGCGATCGTTTGCGACTTCTCTTTCCCTAAGCTAAGGAACTATTGCGTGCCGCCTGCGCGGGCTGCCTCCGGGGCCCGCCCGGCTTTTAGAGGCGCGTTGCGCGTAGCGGGGGGGCTCTCGACATGGCTATTATGCGACCACGGCACGACGACGTGGCTTTTTACAAGGATGTCCACAGGCTGATCACGCGGCAGCTCCAGGGGGACCGTCGCGCCGGTGACCGCAGCGCCTATCGTTGTGTGCAGCGGATCGCCCCACTAGTCGGCGATAGTCTTCCTCCGTTGTCCGAGTTTCGGGAGGTAAAGTGCCAGGACCTTTCTCCGGGCGGCTTTTCCTTCCTGTGCGACGCTCCGCCCGATCATGAGGATTATGCCGTCGAGCTCGGCAAGGCCCCCGTGTTGATCTACGTGACCGCGCGCATCATGCACATTTCCGAAGTCCGCAGCGGTTCTCGAGTGCAGTTCCTTGCCGGTTGCCGCTTCACCGGGCGGCTGCGCGACGAATAGATAGTCGCAGCATCGTAGAGTGTCGAAGGGCGTCCGCGGCGCGCCGTCGCGCTGGCGGACGTGCATGATCGCTGCCTTGGCGCCGATGCCAACTTGCCGTGCGACAGCGAAAAATCACTTATTGCCCAGGGAGTATAAAACCCGTACATTTCCTCGGTCGCCGTCAAAAAAAAGGGCCTTGGCCCTCCGCCAGATGCAATTGCTGAAGTTCACCGACGAGTTCGCTACGGTCTACGAAGCCGCCACCGCGTTGGCTCGCAACTGCGGCGCCCATGCCGTGCTGCTCCTCCTCGACAGCCCGACCGATTGGCAGCAACTCAAGCAGCGGGCGGGGGGGGAACCGGTGATCGTGGCCGCGGACGCTCCTGAACAACTGGCCGGAGCCAAGGCGGCCGGCTTGCTTCCGGTGGTGCTCGACATGCCGGAAAGCCCCGTCTACGACAAACTTTCTCAGGCCCTGCTCGAGGCGGTCGCCGACGAATTTGTCCGGCCCGGCGCTCGCGTCGTGGCCGTCTACAGCGGCTTCGAGGCGCGGGCGCTCGATTCGATCAGCGTCATCGACCTCGGTGATCACCTGGGCCGGCTCACCGTGCGCGACTTGCAGCAGCTTGAGACCCGTGTGCCGCTCGATACGTTGCAGACGGTCGTGAACCTGGCTCTGGAAATCGGGCGTGAGGGGCGCGAGGGGAAGCCCGTCGGCACCCTGTTCGTGGTGGGCGACACGCCCAAAGTCCGCCGGATGTGCCGCTCGGCCGGCTTCGATCCGGTGAAGGGCTACAGCCGCAAGGAGCGGAACCTGAAAAGCGCGCGCGTTCGGGAAGCCATCAAGGAGATCGCCCAGATGGACGGCGCCATCATCGTGGCCGCCGACGGGACGGTGGAGTTGGCCGCCCAATACATTGACGCCCCGGCGACGAGCATCACGCTCTCCAAGGGTCTCGGCGCCCGCCACTGGGCGGCGGCGTCGATCAGCCGTGCGACCAAGGCCGTGGCCGTGGCCGTGAGCGAGTCGAACGGCACGGTGCGCATCTTTCAGAGCGGTGAGGTGGTTTTGCGGATCGAACCCTTCCGGCGCCCCATGAAATGGCGCGAGTTCGAATACGAACCGCCCGGTGAATAGGCCGGCCGCGGCAATGTACCCAAGAATCGGCCATTTCAAATCTCCGCGGGTCTTGAGCGACCGGTTGGCCGAGTTGGGCATCCCGCTACCGGTAGACGAGGAAATCCTCACGGCCGCGGCCGGCTCGCCGCTGGCGGTCCCCTTAAATGTCGCTGGCTTCGGCGTGGGAAACCGTTGGTGCATTCAGCCGATGGAGGGATGGGACGCCAACCGCGACGGCTCTCCATCGGAACACACTCTGCGGCGCTGGCGGAATTTTGGGCTCAGCGGCGCCAAGCTGATCTGGGGAGGCGAAGCCGCGGCGGTCGAAGAAGCAGGTCGCGCGAACCCGCGGCAAACGCTGGCCACGCGCGCCAACCTGGCGGGTCTCACGGCGCTCCTCCGGGAGCTCTGCCGGGCGCATGAGCAGCAACACGGAAACACGGACGACCTGCTCGTCGGCTTGCAGCTCACCCATTCCGGCCGTTTTTGCCGACCGCACGGCGAACGACTCGAGCCGCGGATCGCCTACCACCACCCGCTGCTCGACCAGAAGTTCGGCATCGACGCCGGAGACACCTCGATCGTCTTCAAAGACGACGAATTGGAGCGACTCGTCGATTCCTTCGTCGCTTCTGCGGAGGTGGCACGTGACGCCGGTTTTCGGTTTGTCGACGTCAAGGCGTGCCACGGTTACGTGCTGCACGAGTTCCTGAGCGCGCGACGTCGCCCGGGTCCCTTCGGCGGCGATTTCGCGGGCCGCACCCGCTTGCTGCGGACGATCGTCGAGCGGGTGCGCGACCGATGCCCCGATCTACCCGTTGGAGTCCGGCTGAGCGTTTTTGATACCGTCCCCTACGTGACCAGTCGCGAAGTGGGGCGGCCGATGGACTATCGGAGCATGCTCCCCTATGAACTCGGCTTCGGCGTTTCGGAGAGGGATCCCACGCAGATCGATCTGACCGAGCCGCTGCAGTTGCTGGCCGATTTAAAACGGCTTGGCGTGGCGATCGTCAACATTTCGTGTGGAAGCCCCTATTATTCTCCGCACATCCAACGGCCGGCCTATTTTCCGCCCAGCGACGGCTATCAACCGCCGGAGGACCCGCTGCTGGGAGCGGCTCGGCAGATCGAGATCGCCCGGCAGTGCAAGGCGGCGTTTGCCGATTGGCCGATGATCGGCAGCGGCTATTCCTACCTACAGGACTACCTGCCTCACGTGGCTCAGGCCGTAGTACGCGCCGGCTGGATCGATTTCGTCGGCCTGGGGCGGATGGTGCTCGCCTATCCCGAGTTGCCTGGCGACGTGCTGATCCAGGGCCGAATCGAGCGCAAGCGCATCTGTCGCACATTCAGCGACTGCACGACCGCCCCGCGCAACGGGCTCGTCTCGGGTTGCTATCCTCTGGACGCCTACTACAAAGGGTTGTCCGAAGCGGACGAACTGCGGGTGGTCAAGCGCAAAGACAGTTGATTCAGCGTCGTCGTCTCCCACGTTGAACCCATCCGCGATGCCGAAGACCTAATCTGTCGGTCGCGGTTGCCGCAGGAACCGCTCCAGCCCGGCAAGATCGTCGGTACCGATCAGGTCGACTTCCGCGGCCAGTAACTCTTGCCACACGGTGTCTTTTTCGGGCGTCGCCCAGAATCGGAGCCGGCATCCGCGGTCATGCGCTCGACGCACGATCTCGCGCAGCTTCGCTCTCTCGGCGTCGGGAAACGGCCCCTCACCACGCCAGCGAAAATGCAACATCCAATTGTCGCTGATCAATGGGAGTAGGTAAGCCGGCGCGTCTGTGTAGAGATCGCTCAGGCGGCCGTCGATGCCGACATAACGCGGCCGGTCGGCGGCAATCGTCTCTCGGGCGCGATCCCCCGAAACGACCACCGTGACGGCCTTCGTTTCCAGGCGTTGATCTCCGAACACGGAAACGATGTCGTCGTATTCCGCCAGCAACTTTGCGAGTGCCTGATAGCTTGCCTTGCCGTCGGCCTTGATATCGACTAACAGGGTCAGAGGAGGGCCGCCGGGCCAGATCCGCCCATTGCCGGCTCGGGCCTTCTCGCGCAGCGGATCGAGGTAGAGCCGCTTCAAGGTTCGGTCGGGCTTCAGCTCGAAGCGGGTATGGCCGACGAGCAACTTCCCGTCGACCAGAAACACGTCGGCTTCGACGCTCGTGAAACCATGATCGAGTGCGTCGAGGAGCGGCCGTTTGTGGAGGTAGTCGTTGTGCGCATGGGCGTGCCTAAGAGGCGCCGTGAGCGGCGGCTCGTCGCCCTTGGCCAGCCCGGTGAGCGGCAGAATCACCACGATCACCAGACGAAGAGACGGTTGGAATGGAGCTGGCATAGTAACCTTGATCTGCTGGTCTGGCGGCATTGTAGACGTTCTCGCGCTGCCGGGAAGCGTGGGGTGGTGCGTCGTGCATTGCCAGCGCTGCCCACGGTGACCAAACTAGGACTGGTCATCTGCGACGACCGCCCCGCCCCTGGAGCCCCTGCCATGTTCGCCCGCCGCCGTGTCCTCCTGCCGGCAATTTTTCTCATCGCCTCGCATTCTTTCTTTGCCCTTGCCCAGGCGCAACCGCTCGGTCAACCCGATCGCGGCGAGCCGGGCGACGAGATGATTCAAGCGTATCTGGCCCACGAAGCCGCCAAGATCTCGGCCCGCTTCGGCGAAGACCTTTCTTCAAAGAGCGAATGGGAAGCGAAGCGCCCGGCTTACGTCGAACAGTATTTTTACATGCTCGGCCTGTCCCCTCGTCCGGAGAAAACACCGCTGACGGCGACCGTCACCGGCTCGTTGAAAGGGGACGGCTACCTCGTCGACATGCTCCACTATCAGAGCCGTCCGGGGCTGTACGTGACGGGCAACCTTTACCGGCCGGCAGGAGTGCAACCAGGAGAAAAGCTGCCGGCAGTTTTTTATGTCTGCGGCCATTCGGGCCGCGGGCGAAACGGCAACAAGGTCGCCTTCCAATCGCACGGCATCTGGTTCGCCCGCCACGGCTACCTCTGCCTGATCGTCGACACGCTGCAGTTGGGCGAGATCGCCGCCTTCCATCACGGCACCTACAACTTGGGCCGTTGGTGGTGGCACTCGCGCGGCTATACGCCAGCAGGCGTTGAAGCGTGGAACGGCGTCCGCGGCATCGACTATCTCGTCAGCCGGCCCGATGTCGATCCCGACCGGATCGCCGTAACGGGGATCAGCGGCGGAGGGGCGGCGACGTTTTGGATCGCTGCGGCCGACGAACGGGTCAAGGTGGCCGTGCCCGTCAGCGGCATGGCCGATCTGGAATCGTACGTCTCCAACCGCGTCATCAACGGCCACTGCGACTGCATGTTTCTTTACAACACGTTTCAATGGCCTTGGACCCGCATCGCCGAGCTCGTCGCTCCGCGGGCCCTACTGTTTGTCAACAGCGACCAGGACGCCATTTTTCCCATGGACGCCAACGAGCGGATCATCCATCGCCTGGAGCGGGTTTACAGCCTGCACGGCGCCGGCGATCGGGTCGACGCGGTGGTGAGCGTCGGCGGCCACGCCTATCGACAGGACATCCGGCAAGCCGCGTTTCGCTTCATCAACGCTCACCTGAAGGGTGACGCACGGCCCGTGCTCGACAGCGAGATCGACGTCGTCAGCGAAGGAGGCAATCCGGAGAAATATCCGATCCCGCCCGAGTCGTTGCGAGTGTTCCCGACCGACGATCTCCTGCCGGCCGATCAGATCAACCAGAGCGTTGACGAGCGGTTTGTGCCGCTGGCCGACATTCGTTTGCCCGAAGCGGATCATTTCGACGAGTGGCGCCGGAAGTTAGCGGGCGAACTGCGGCGCGTGACCTTCGGTTACTTCCCCGAGCAGATACGGGCGGCGAAGAAACTGGGGGATGCGGAGAACGCTGCCGAGCGGCTCGAATCGGAGGCGGGGATCGAGCTTCGCCTGCGAGGTTACAAAGCGGCGCCCGCGGGCGCCCGTAACATCCTGCTGGCGGTTTTGAGCGAGGACGAAGCCGGCACGGAGCCGGAGTGGCTGAAGGCTCACGTCTCTTCTGATGAACGGGTCGTGTATTGCGAGGCGCGAGGCGTGGGGGCGACGCGCTGGACCCGCAAAAACCCGCCAAACTACGTGGAACGTTCGCACGTTTTGTTGGGCCGGACGGTCGACACGGGAAGGGTCTGGGACGTGATCGCCGCGGCCAGGTATCTTTCAACACCTGCCGTGTCAAACGGCACGAAGAGGTCGGTTACCGTTGCGGGGCGGGGGGCCGCGGGAATCATCGCGGCGTATGCGGCCGCGCTTGCCGACGACATCGCGGGCGCGATCCTTGTTTCTCCCGTCAAGACACACATGGACGCCGCGGCGCCGCAGCTTCTCAACGTGCTCCGCGTCTGCGACGTGCCGGACGCCCTGGGCCTCCTGGCCCCACGGCCGCTGAAGATCGTAGGGGGCGACCGATCGACATTCGCCAGGACGCTGGCGATCTACACGGCCGCCGGCGCCGAAGAGAAGATTGCGTTCGAGGAACAAGCGGCGGAATAACCGGCTAGCTCACTCGAATCTCGAAGCAAGCGCGGACTTGCTCGCCCGGGTTCAGCACGCGGAGGCCCGCGTCGATGCCGGTGGCCTGCAATTCGTAAGCGTCAGGAGCGCACGTGTAGGGCTCGATGCACACGGCCTCGCGATGCGGCGGGTTGTAAATTACGCACTCCCGAAAGGCCGCGTCGAAGATCAGCTCCAGCGTACGGCCCGATTGGGGATCTTCGATTTTCGTCAGCACTTGGCCGTCGCTCGCGCTGAGCCCCGTGAAGACGTCGTCGAACCGCATGTCGGCAAAACGAATTCCTGCGTTCAGATTACCGCGATCGGCTGCGGCGAGCCGGCGTCCCGTGGGAAGCATATTTCGCAGTTCCCAGTATTCAGCGGTCGGCACCGTCACGCGGCAGTCGTCTGGCCGGCCGCCGGCGCCCAGCGGCAGGCGGAAATAAGGGTGCAACCCCAGGCCGAAGGGGAGCCGCGTCGGACCCGGATTGTGCACTTCGATCTCACAGCCGAGCGTGTTGTGACGAAGCTCATAGCTGACCGTCAGCCGGAAGTCGCCCGGCCAGCGCTTGCTGAGTCCCGGCTCGTCGACCGAGGCGTGGAACTCTCCCGTGGTCCGTTGCGGAAGCATTTCTGTGATCCGCCAGGGTCGGTTGAGAACAAAGCCGTGAATGGCGTTGCCCAGCCCATCGTCGCTGCCCAGCGGATACGTTGCCCCTTCATAGGCCAGGAACGATCCGCGAAGCCGCCCCGGAAAGGGAAAGAGGATCGGAATGCCGCTGTGCGAAGGCCGCCCCTGCCCGGAAAGCAAAGCATCTTCCGACCACAAAACTTCGATCGCCTCGCCGTCGACGACGGGTCGGAAGCTGAAACAGTTGAAACCGAGGCCGCTGAGAATCTGAGCCGTTGCCCCAGTCTGGGCGTCGGCGAGTGTAACGGGCTCCAACTGCATGGAACTCCCCTGGATTTCTATCGAACAAGGCCGACCCGCGTCACTGCGGGCCGGTGCTAAGGATCGGCGAAATTCTGACAGGCAAGGTCGCTCCGGCCCTTCGTCGCCGGAACAGGCTGGTGGCGGTAAATATAACGCGGCCGGTGCCTTCTGTGAATGCCTCGCGTTTACCGCAGAGAGCCCGGTTTGTCGGCACTGCCGTCCTCGATGTTCGCTTTCTGATAGCCAAGGCGAATTTCGCGTGTCCGGTGGCGCGCTGCCGTCATGGTGAACAGAACGGCAAGCACAAGGCCGAGGGTGACCTGCGTGTGGCGGCGTTCGGCGTGGCCCAGCGCCATTGCCGCCAGGCGCGGCACGATAAAGAAGGCAGCGAGCAGCGACAGTGCAAACAGTCCGGCGGCCAGTGAGTCGCCTCCCAGCAGGAGCTCTCGCGAGCCGGCCGGCATCGCGCTCACCAGCCACAGGCCCGACACGAATTGAAGGATCACGGCCGCGACGGCCATTCGGCCTCCCCAGGCGGCGGGCCGCAAATCGCCGCCGCGCCACATCGCGTGCCAGGCGATCCACGTGCCGGTCAGAAGCATCGCGGCCAGAAGGTGGTGGACGAGGCGCGCCACGATCTCGCCGTCGGTAAGCAGCGTGGTGAACTTGATCTGCTGCCCCCAGTCGTCGGGCCGCAGGCAAAGCACGCCAAGAATCACAAATAACGTCGGAAAGTGGTAGATGAGGTTGGTGCTGCCCAACAAGGTGGCCACCCAGCCGGTCCAGAATCGACCCCGCGAACCCCGCTCGTGCGCGCCGACCGTCGATGCCAGAAGGAAACAGGCGAGTGAAAAGACCAGCTCGATTGCGCCATACCAGTAGCGCCGCTCGGGCAGGACGCGGGCCGCCGCCAGATACGCATCGGGAAACAGTCGCGCGATGAGAACGATGGCTATGCCGCCCAAGAGGGCGGCCACAGTCAGCATCACGCTCGCCAGCCGCAGCAGGTCGCGGTCGAGCTGCGACGCCACTTCGTCGCGGCCGGCTCGCCATTGCAGCCAAAGACAGACCACCGGTCCCATCATGGAAAGATAGACGGCGGCCAGGTGCAAGGTGACGATGAGGGAGAGGCAAATTGAGGTCAAGTGAGGGCCAGGCTCGAAAGGGCGTGGATTGTGGAGAACTTTGGGTGCGAAAGGGAGGTTTCTTCAACAGTCGGGTCGCGAAATGTAAAGCCCTTGATTAGGTTCGCCGCTCACCCCAACCCTCTGCCAGCGGAATAGGGAGCTTACCGGCGCGCTGTCGGTAGTATTTCAGTCCAGGAAAAAAGAAACAAAGGCCGGAGACGATGCCAAAAAGGGTAATGCTGAGCCTGACACCGTTTCGATCCATCCAGGCCATGACCAGCGCCGTGGCAAACAGCGCGGCGGCCTGCAGATAAAACGCCCCGGTGAGGATGCCCGCCTTTGAAATAAACACCATGCCGCTGGCGATGGCCAGCACGGGCGACAAGGTGAGCACGGGTAAGCCGAGCATCTTCTCGACCAGGAACAGTACCGAGATGCTGACGACGCTCCCCGCCCAGACGTGCGCGATCTGGCGTTCGACGAACGTCACCGGGCCGGCGCGGCGCCGCAGGGCCCAGAAGATTCCGGCCCACGTGCCGAGACCCGCGGTCCAGAGGGCCAGGTAGGGCGTGACCGAGGTGATTCCCTGCCATTGGAAGAAGTTCGTGATCGCACAAATGACGAACAGGACGAGGCTATGCCACATCCACAGCAGGCCCCAGTTCTCCAGCACCGTGGCGTGGTGCGTCTCGCGAAACCACCTCGCCACGACCTGCGTAAAGCGCCCGGAACGGGCCGAGATCGGCTCGTCGTGCAAGTAGGCCGCCAGATCGTCCGCCAGGGACTGGGCGGTGGGATATCGCAGCAAAGGGGGCTTCTGCAAACATCGCAAGGCGATCATTTCCAGGTCGGGGTCGGCCTTCGGGTTCACAAGCCGCGGCGGCAGCGGGTCTTGTTCCAGCACGAGCAGCACGGTGTCGACCGGGCTGGCCGCTTGAAACGGGGGCCGGCCGGTGAGCATCTGATAGAGAATCGTTCCCAGGCTGTACACGTCACTGGCTGGGCCGAGTTGGCCGCGATTGCCGGCCGCCTGTTCGGGCGCCATGTAGCTGGGCGTGCCGAGCACGGCGCCGGAGCGCGTGAGCGCGCCGTCGGCCGTCACCTGTTTCGCCAGGCCGAAGTCGGTGACGTGGGCCCGGTCCTCGCGGTCGATGAGAATGTTCGACGGCTTGAGGTCGCGATGCAGAATGCCGTGGGCGTGAGCGAATTGAATGGCCAGGCAGACGGGCATGAGCAGTTCGGCCGCTTCCTGCGGCGGCAACGGACCTTCGGCCAGCCGCCGGGCCAGGGTCGTCCCCTCGACGTACTTCATCACAAAATAGGGCTGCCCGTCGCATTCGCCCACTTCGTAGACCGGCACGATATGGGCGTGCTCCAATCGCGCCGCGGCGGCCGCCTCAGAGCGAAAACGCGCCACGTCGGCCGGCGAGGCAAGCTCGCCCCTGAGGATCATCTTTACCGCCACGATGCGATCCAGGCTTCGCTGCCGCGCCTTGTATACGATGCCCATACCGCCGCGGCCCAGCTCTTCCAACAGGTCGAAGTCGCCAAACTGGCGAGGCAGGTCGCCAACCGACGGCAGTCGTCCCTCGTCGGGCGGCAGCCCGACTGTTACTTCCTGAGACGAGCCGACGTGCTGCGACAAATGAGCCGCGACTCCTTCAGCCACCTGAACGGCCGCCCAGAGTTCGCGCAGCTCGTTGGAGAGATCGGGATGCTGTTCGCCCAGGCACTCGATATCAACCCAACGGCCCGCGCGCAGTTCGTCGGTCATGTAGACCAGCAAATCGGCAAGGTTCCGATCGCGATCAGGCGCGTCGACGTTCAGCCCGTTGAGATTGGGTTCTGCCGCATGGCCGGGTTGCCCCGTGTGATCGTTTGCAGACGGATCGGCGGCAGGGGGCATCAGAACAATGGCATCTCACCTGCCAAGGACGTCGAGCAGCTCCGGCGGCGGCGTGTGAATGAATTCAGACTTTGTGACCTGCCACTGCCACTCACCCGTGCCGATCTCTTTCGTGCGGGTCGTCCCCAACCAGATGAAGAAACTGACCGCCTGCGGACCTTGGCCAACCGTGACCACGTAGAAATCTCGGACGCCCTCCTTGTCGTTCTCCCACCAGATGTCCTCGTTGGCATACAAACGGACGTGGGCTCGCTTGCCGAGTTTCAGCAGCAAATCGACCGGCGATTCATGCACAAATTTTCGCATCCGCTCGAGCGACATCATCCCGCTCTCGAACAGTTTCATCGGAGACTGAGCGCGGGCGGCGGCCGTGGTGGGAGACCGCGACAGGCGGCAAGCGGCTTCCGGACGGTCCTCACGTAAAGCGGTGAACCACTCTCGGGCGACTTCCAGCGACTGGGCGTGAAGATCGCGGCGGTGAACGGCACGCTGAACCGGGGCGGACCCGACGCAAATCATCGCCAGTGCCAGACCCGCAAGCGCCGCCCTGCGGCCGATCATCGGCGGTGAGGTCTCGGCGATTTGCCGCAGGGCCAGAACGTTGATGACGATCGCCGCCAGCGGCACCAGATACAAGAGGTAGTGGACGAACGCCACAATCGAGAACACCCCCAGCAACAGGCCAACCACCGCCAGGCCGCTGACGGGCCGGTATCCGCCGATGTCTCCCTCGACCGCGAGGCTTTCCGCTTCGTTGGTATGTGAAAGAGGCGTCATGCTTTCAACCGTAATAAGCTGCCGACATCGTGTCAATTACGGCATTCAGCGTCCAAGGCAACCGCCTGGCTGTTGACCGCGGCGAGTTTGCCACTCTTGCCGGCCGTGACCGCCCCGAGCTTGAAGCTGCAGCTTTGCCCTCCCGCCGACCGACTGCTGATTCCGGGCGACTGCGCTTTCGGCTCGTTAGACGGGTGAGAACAAGTTATGCGCCGACGACGACGACTGTTGATAGCCCTGGCACTGCTGACCGGTGGCACGGCCGTGGCCCTCGTCTCGCGGAGAAACACGGACGAGTCAGAGCCCTCTATCTCGGCTTACGCCCCGAAGTCGCCCAAGAGCCTCGGTCCGCTCCCGCTCGATCTGGCGGAGGAACCAGTTCAACCCGCGCACCTTTCGGGAAGAATCGAGGCCGACATGGATGAAAGCCCGGCAGCCCCCCAGGAAGACGCCACACCGTCGCCCGAACCTCCGGCGGCCCCCGTGAGCGATCATTGGCGACCGTCGATGAGAACGGCGTCGTACCAGGCGGCCTCCGCTCCCGCAACACCGTCGCCGCCCGAGTCCCCGAAGCCGAAAGCCGACCAAAAAGTGTCTTTCGTTACGCATCGCATCGTTGACGGGGACACGCTATCAGACTTGGCACAGCGTTATCTCGGCTCCAGCAAGCGGTTTAGCGTAATATTCAACGCCAACCGCGACCGCTTGCAGAGCCCCGACCTGTTGCCCATCGGTGCCGAGCTGCGCATTCCGGTTGCGGCATCAGGCGAGTAGACGGGCTTATTCACTGGCCCCTCTCGTGCATTCTTCTTGCCTGTCGCGCAAGTATTTAAGAGAATAAGCGGATACGGCGACGAAGAGAGCCTTGCGCGCCTTTCACAAGGCGCGCGGGTGGCCTATTGAGGAACAGCAACCGTGAGCAGCGCTGACAACCTAAGGCACCGTTGGCACGAGTGGACCGGGGACCAGCAGGCCGACCGCGATACCCCGGCCTGGGGCGTAAGCTTTCTCATTCACTTCGGGCTGCTCGTGGCGCTGGCGATCCTCTGCCAGCCCCGCCAGAAGCACGAGCGGGCGATCACCGTTATGCCCCTGGAAACGGAGCAGATCGAACAGGTCGCCGAGAACTTCACGAGCTTCGAAAGCGACGTGAGCATGGACGCGGGTGCCGCCAGCCTCTCGGGTACAGAAGCGGCTATGGCCATGGCCGAGACGCTCGCCGATGAGTCGAGGATCAGCCAAGAACTGCAAACGACCATGACGGAGGTGCAGGTTCCAGTGCTGGCCGACCTCTCGACGGCCCCCTTGATCAACGAGAGCCTGGTCGTGAAAGGGGCGGCCGGAGTCGGCACGACCGGCGCCGCGGGCGCGGTCGACCGTCTCACCGAAGAAATTGCCGACTCGCTTGATGAACGCCGCACGCTCGTCGTGTGGGTGCTCGATCAGTCGTTGAGCATGCAGCCGCAGCGCAAAGGGATCGTCGAGCGCCTCGACCGCATCTACAAGGAGCTGGGCGTGACCGACCAGCGCGATTCGTACAGCGGCCGGCAGAACGCTCCCTTGCTCGGTTCGGTTGTGGCCTTTGGCAAGAGCGTGACTTTCCGCACGGCCGAGCCGACTGATGATGTGGAAGAAATCAAGCAGGCGATCAACGGCATCGAAAACGACCCGTCGGGCACGGAGATGACGTTCACGGCGGTCGGCATGGTGGCCAAGAAGTATCAGCACTTCCGCACCCAGTCACCGCACCGCAACGTGATGATCATCGTCTTCAGCGACGAGGTGGGAGACGACGCGGAACAACAGCTCGACAACACGCTGGCGCTCTGCCGCCGCTACGAGATGCCCGTCTATGTGGTCGGCATCCCGGCTCCTTTCGCGCGGCGCGAGATCGAGGTGAAGTACGTCGACCCCGATCCTCAGTACGACCAGTCGGTGCGCTGGCTCCCCGTGCGACAGGGGCCGGAGTCTCTGTTTCCTGAGGGGGTGCAACTCGCCTTCGCTCGCGGCAACGACGACCTGAACTACCTCGATTCGGGCTTCGGGCCGTTTGCCTTGACCCGGCTTTGCTACGAGACGGGGGGCATCTACTTCACGGTCCACCCGAACCGCCGGGGATCGGGCCGGCGGCAGGGCGACATCGCCGCCATGGCGGCGCGCTTGGATCACTTTTTCGATCCCACGGTGATGCGCACCTACCAGCCCGACTACGTGTCGGTGAAGGAGTACGAGCAGAAACTCGTACACAACAAGGCGCGTGCGGCGCTGGTGAAGGCGGCCACCCAGTCGCAGCTTCAGCCGATGGAAAACCCGCGGCTGGAGTTCCCTAAGAGCGATGAAGCCGCTTTCAAGCGGAGCCTCGACGAGGCGCAACAACTGGCGGCCAAGCTTGGGCCAAAGGTCGACATGCTATACCAGATCCTCAAGGATGGAGAAAAGGACCGCGGCAAGCTGACCGAACCGCGCTGGCAGGCCGGGTTCGACCTGGCGATGGGGCGCGTGCTGGCCGTCAAGGTGCGAACCGAGGCCTACAACGCCATGCTGGCCAAGGCAAAAGGCGGGCTGAAGTTCACCCAACCCGACAACGACACGTTTATCCTTGAGCCGGCCGACGAGATCACCGTCGGCAGCGCTCTGGAAAAGCTGGCCAAACAAGCCCGCGAAAGCCTCGAGCGGGTACGACAGCAGCACGCTGGCACGCCTTGGGCCTTGCTCGCCGAACGCGAACTGAAGGAACCGATCGGCTGGCGATGGGGCGAAAAGTCGCTTAAGCTCGAGCGGCAAAGACAGATGGCGGCCGCGGGGGGCAACAACGCCAATCCCAAGGACGACGTCAAAAAGCTCGAAAAGCCCAAGCCGAAGCGCGAGGACGTGAAGCTGTAAAAGGATGGCCCAGTCAGCCGAACCAGGTTCTTTTCCCGGCCGTCGGATGCTGTTTGCCGGCCTCGGATTCGCCGTTGTCGGCGTCGCCATTTACGTCGCGCAGGTCTTCCTGCATCGCCTGGCAACCCCCTGGTATCTTCCGCTGACGGGAACGCTCGGCGCACTGTTTGTCATCGGGTCTTTGTGGCAACGTCGTGGTGTATGGCGGGTGCTGACTCTGGTCTGCGTGTTGCTGCTGGCCTTCGGCGAATGGGGCTTTGTGTTGGGCACGCGGTTGCCTGCCTACTCCGGTCCAGTCGCCGTCGGCAAGCCTTTTCCGGACTTTTCCACGACGCGAGCCGACGGTGAAGCTTTCACGCGGAAGGACCTGGTTGATCAAGACACCGTTCTGGTTTTCTTCCGCGGTCGCTGGTGACCGTTCTGCATGATCGAGCTAGGTGAGCTCGAACGACGCCATGAGGATTTCGCGCGTCGCAACTGGCGCGTGACCGTGGTGTCGGCGGAAGGGGCCGACGCGGCAAAGCAGACGCAGGCCGGCTTTCCGCACCTGCTGGTGCTTTCAGATCGCGCGCCCGGCTTGTCTGGCGCGGTAGACGTGATTCACTCCCACTCCGGTCCGAGGGGTGAGGATACCTCGGCCCCGACCACGATCCTCGTGGATCGACAAGGCAGCGTGCGCTGGCTCTACCGTCCGCCGTCGGCCGCCTCCCGCCTCTCGCCCGACGAAGTTCTGCGGGTGATTGACGAAGTAACTTCAGGGGCCGGTTGAATCAACTGGCTCGAATCATCCCGGCCTTCTCGCGCGAAACCCGGTATACGATCCAGCGACGTCTACCGCGGTGCCCGCTCCTTGCACTCCATCAGGGCCATAACCGCGAACGCCGTCCCGCAGTGCGAAATGTAGTGCTCGCTGTCCTCCTTAAGCGACCGTGTGATCCAGCGGCCGCTTTGGCGTTGATGGCTTTTTAACCAGGCGACGCCGCGCGCGAGTGCGGGATCGTTCGACTCCAGGCCCGCGCGACGAAGCACATAAACCACGAAACCGGTCCCGTAACCGTCGCTCGATTCGTCTTGCGGACTCTTGTCGGCGCGCTGCCAGTCGCCGAGTGTCGGCAGCGACCAGCCGCCGTCCTCTCTCTGCAGCTTGAGCAGGCTGGCGATCGTTGACTTGGCCTCGTCGGACTGAAGAAATGGCTCGCCGTAGGAGGTCGCCCACAGCAGAAGGGCCCGGTGGTGCAGCGTGGGGGGCGGATTCTTCTTCAAATAACCCTTCAGCTTTTCGATGCCCTGACGAGCCGCGTCACTCTCTCGATAGGCGTCGGGCGCAACCGAGACGGCCAGCGCCGCGAGAGCCGCGCCATAATCGTCGTCGTGTTCCATGGGCGGCCAGCCGCATTTCAACCAATTCCAGCCGCCGTCGTCGCGCTGCACGGTCCACATACGATCCAGGGCCGTTTTCGTCAGCGGATGGAGCTTGTCGGTCGTGGCCGCATCGTTGAATGCCAGCGCGGCGGCCGTGGCCACCACCTCGGCGTCCCAGCGAGGCCCTTCTTCCGGCCATCGCTTCTCGACCAGGTCTTCGGCAAACCGCCGCACTGTGGCGTGGGCGGGGGCGTCGCTCGACACCAGCGGCCGGGCGTAGAGATACGCGTAGTTCGTATGGCAGGTGAAACACTTCCGCTCCTTCTGCCATGTGAGCGACGCCGCATCGAGAAAACCCACCGCGCCTTGAAGCGAAAAGCCTTGGGCCAGCGGCTCGTCGAGGTGGTTAGGCCCGGGGTCGGTGGCGTTGTCGAGCGTGATCGGCTCCTGCGCCGCCGACGTCGCGGCGCTCGCCGCCAGGAAGCATAGGCATGAAAAACGGCCCGCCAGCAACAAGAATCGATGTAAGGTCATAAGTCAGTCTCCTCCCAATAGTGGTTCGCCTCTGCGGCGAAATCGCGGCTTTGCACGCTTTTTGTGCAATGAACGCCTAACGTCGCCTCGTTGTCCGCTCTGGCCCAATTTCCTGTATTCTTCGTAACGTTACACAATATTTAGGTTTAGGTCGAATCGGTCGGCTGCAACGATGCTGGCATGTCGCTTGCGTTCTGGAGCCCCACCCCGTCAAAGACGGGCTGGGAAAAGCCACTATTGTTCTGCTGTTATGTCCGATCCAAATTCGTGGAAAGATATGCTCGGTGACGCCTACGCCTTGGCTTGCATGGTTGGTGTAGGGGGCTATCTGGTTGCGATGTTGGCCTTGTAGGCCGTCTTCCGCGTCTACTTGGCGCCCTTGCGTTCTCCTTCTTCAACCGGGTCGACCATCCCGACGTCGATGTATTGGCCGCCTCCGGTCTGTTTGCAGTGTACGGCGAAGACGTTCTTCCCGGGCCGCATGGCGGCGCGGGCTTCCTCGCGGATCGGAAACGCCGCGTACCCCACCGTGTAACCCGGTAGGCTCGCCGCCAGCACGCCGTTGATGTAGATCTCCGCGTCTTCGTCGTGGTGGGCAATCAGGTGGGGATCGTTCAAAAGCCCCTCGCCGGCGCGGCTGGCGGGCAGGTCGAAGGTCCGCCGCAACCAGATGTCGGGCGTGCTCCACTCGGTGCGGACCACGGCGCCCGGCGTTCCCTTCGTGCCGAATCCGGCCGGCGCAAGCACCCACGACGAGTCGTCGAACCCCGTCTTCTGCCAGCCTGCGGGCGGTTCTTTGGTGACGTACCGCCAGTCACTGGCGGTTTCTCGCGAGGTCGGCACGACCGCGAGCAGCCGCGGAGGTCGCAGATAGAGCCGTCGATGTGCCTCCGCCAGCCGCTCGGCCGGAATCTTGAGCACCTCGCGGTCGTAGGTCAGCAAACCGTTCACTTCGGTTTCGACGTCGGTCGTTTGCGTGTACACCGCGGCCGAGAGACCGGGTTCGCCGATCAACTGGCGGAGGCCGAACAACAACCCAAAGTAGGCTTCGGCGAGCGTCGCGCGATCGGGGTAGCTGCGGTAACCCCAGTTCTTTTCGTTGAGCCACGTGTGGCCTTTGAGCGGCAGGCCCAGTCCACCGTATTCGCCGAGGACGGCGGCGCGCGACGGCTCCGGCTCGGGCGAATTCGGGGCCGGATAGTTGTGGATGTCGTGCACGTCGCCGGCCGGAAAATCGTTCCAGCCGCTGGCGCAGTTCACCAGCCGCGTCGGGTCGTGCTTCTTGGTCCACTCGGTGATGCGGACCGTGTCAAACTGCCCCCAACCTTCGTTGAACACCACCCACATCACAATGCTGGGCGCGTTGTAGAGCTGGTCGATCATGGCCTTCAGTTCGGTCTCGTAGATGCGCCGAGACTCCCCAGACCGCTCGATCTCGCCTTTGCCGGGAGCGACCGATTTGTCGCCGCTGGGCATGTCCTGCCATACCAGCAGCCCCAGCTTGTCGCACCAATAATACCAGCGGGCCGGCTCCACTTTGACATGCTTGCGGCACATGTTGCAACCGATCTGGCGGGTCAGTTCCACGTCGTAACGCAGCGCTTGGTCGGTGGGGGCCGTGTAGACACCGTCGGGCCAGAAACCCTGGTCCAGGGGGCCGAACATGAACAGGGGCTGGTTGTTCAAAAAGATTCGCGTGACTCCGTTCTCATCCTGGCCGAGCGAAACCTTGCGCAGGCCGAAATAGCTTGTGACGGTGTCTACCAGCTTGTCGGACGGTCCGAGCGTAACCGAGAGATCGTAAAGCCACGGCTCGTCGGGCGACCAGGGGCGAACGTTGGCCAGCGGAAGCGAAAGTTCCTGGCCAGGTACGCCGCTGGCCGAAATGGGCTTGATTGGGGACGACTTTGACCCGGCGCCGACGCCCGTCACGTTGACCGTCACCGGCTGCTTGTCAGCCTGGCCGCCACAGTTCACCGTCACCTTCACTCGCTGGCCGTCCAGGTCGGGCACGATCTTCAGCGACTCGACATAGGCTTGCGGCACCGGCTCCAGCCACACCGTTTGCCAGATGCCGGTGACGGGCGTGTAAAAGATGCCCCCCGGATTATTCACCTGTTTGCCGCGCGGCTGTGGACCAGCGTCGGTCGGATCCCACACGCCGACGATCAGTTCCTGCTCGCCGTTCTCGTTCAGCGCGTCGGTGATATCGAACGTGAACGGATCGTAACCTCCCTGATGTCGGCCAACCTCGCGTCCATTGACCCACACCGTCGCTTCCCAATCGACGGCGCCGAAGTGCAAGAGCACACGCTGGCCGCGCCACGAAGAGTCGGCCGCAAACGTCCGCCGATACCAGAGCCGCTCGTTCTGGCCAACCCGTTTCATCACGCCCGACAACGCCGATTCGATCGGATAAGGAACGAGAATCTGGCCGTCGAACTTCTGTGGTCGTTCCTCGCCTTTAGGCTGAACGGTGTATTCCCACAGGCCGTTGAGGTTTTTCCATTTCTCTCGCACCAATTGCGGCCGCGGATACTCGGGCAGCGGTTGTTCGGGAGAGACATCTTTGGCCCACCGCGTCTTGAGCGGGCCAACGGCCGGCTGCCAATCGGCGGCAAGGGCGGATTGAATCGTAATGGCCAAGAGGGCGACGGCAGAAAGTGGGCGCATCATTGTCGGCTAATCGGGTTGAAGTCATGCGAACGGGGTTAGTTTAGTTGCGCCATCGCCCCGTCTCCAGTCTACCCGGCCGCCGGCCCTCGACCGATCAACGTTCGCCCATAATCACCAGCGAGAAAAAGATCGTAAAGAACACCACCAAATAGTCTCGCAGCTCTGGCGCGAGGGCGCAGGTCGCACAAACCGTGAACATCACCAGGAATGCCGTTCGGAGCTTGAATCGAAGCTGGCTCAAATCGGCCAGGCAGGAGCGAACTCGTTGGGGCCGCAGGGCCGCCGTTCCCGTAACGGCACTTCCGCTCAAGAGAACGATGGCGTACTGCGGATAATCGACCCTGAGCGCTAGCCGAAAGAAAACGAAAGCCGCACAAAGCAGCCCCGCCACGATCAAGGATTCGATGAGGCAGGAACTCTTCACGGTGACCGACTCAACTCAATCGTGGAAGCTCGTTGCGCTCGCGGTATGCTTGAGTGAGGTGCCTGGCTGATGCACGAAGAGCACCTTGGAATCCGGCGGTTTCGTAGGCAAGCGAATTTCGTAGTCGACCGGCCGCCCGTGGTCGGCCAACTGACGGCCGGGGTTGTACACCGAGTTGAACTTCCACAGCATCTTAAGGAAGTTGGTTTGCCCCTTGGCAAGCAACTTGGCGGAAAGCAGAAACGTGTGCTTCAGCGCCGCCAGCCCCAGGTGCTTGCGATTGAGCACCTGCTGGGTGCGGACCAGTTCCTGATAAAAGCGATCCAGCGGCAACCGGGTGGGCAGTACGGCGTGCTGCACGTCGAACAGCCGGTAATCGCGGGTCGTCAGGCGGTCGGCCTCGCTTTGCCAGGTTTCCGTCCCGGGGTACGGCGTGTTCACGGTGAGGTGAACGATCTCCGGGACCGACATGGCCCATTCGCGGATCAACTCGAAGCGCCGCTCGTCCCAGTCGGGATCGGCGATAATGTTGACCGCCACGACGATCCCCAACGACCGCGCGAACTCGAGCGCCTCAAAATTCTTGCCCAGCCCCACCCGTTTGCGGAACCTTTTGAGTCCCTCGTCGTCGACCGCTTCCAGCCCCAGAAACATGTACTTGAGGCCCAGCCGCCGCCAGCGCTCGAACACTTCCTTGTTGCGCAGCAGCACGTCGCCCCGCGTCTCCAAATAATAGTCTTTGCGGATGCCGCGGCGTTCGATCTCGCGGGCCAGCGCGTCGCCGTGTTCCGGGTGAATAAAGGCCACGTCGTCGACGATGAACACGCCCGGCTCGCGCACCCGCGCAAGTTCGTCGGCCGCCACGTCGGCGCTGACCTTGCGGTAGCTGCGGCCGTAGAAGGTCCAGGCGCTGCAGAACGTGCAGTCCCAGGGGCAGCCGCGCGAAAACTCGATCGACGCGCAAGGATCGAGCGATCCAATAAAATACTTCCGGCGGCGCCGGAGCAGATCGCGGGCTGGCGCAACATCGTCGAGCGAGCGGACGAACTGCGGCGGCGGCCCGGCGCCGTCAAGAGTAACGACGCCGGGGAGTTTTGCGAGAGAGGCGTCGTGGGCGGCCTCCAGAACGTGCGAAACGACCCCTTCCCCCTCGCCCCGCACGACACAATCCATCGCGCCGCGGGCGTGGTTCAGGATTTCGTGGGCCGTAAAACTGGCGCTATGTCCTCCCGCGAAGAGGAAACTGTCCGGACATAGCCGCCTGGTGGTGGTGGCGAGGTTGATTACCTCGGGAATGTTGGCCAGGTAGTTGAGTGAAAAACCGATCGCCTCGGGCCGCCACTCGTCGACGAGCCTGAAATAGTCTTGCTGGCGAAAGCTCTGCAAGTCGAGCAGCCGCACCTCGTGGCCGGCGCGCCGCGTGGCCTCGGCCACCAGTTCCAAACCCAGCGGCTCCAGCCGCAGGTAAACCTCGGAGTACATCAGCGGGCTTGGATGGACGTAGAGGACTTTCATCGTCGTCTCGCCGCGGAAGAGAGATCTTTCAGGCTATTCCCTCCCAGCCCCCGCTCCGGCCCGAGCGGATCAAGGCCTCGATCACCCGCATATTGGCAACCGCGTCGTCGATGGGCGTAGGCACCGGAGTGTCGTCGATCACCGCCCGCGAAAACAGCTCGGCTTGAATGCCGTATTGATCGCAAACGTCGAACACGACTTCTTCGGTGGCCGTAGCGTGCTGGTGCCACAACCGGCAGGGGCGATCGGGTGGCGCATTGAACGGAACCTCGAGCTCGATGCGGCCTTGTGTTCCCACGATGTGCACCCGCTGATACGGGGCGATCTGCGTGCCGCAAGTAAATGTGCCTGTGCCATGCGCGAACTCCAAGACGGCCGAGGCCAACCGATCGGTCTTGAATTCGGGGTCGTACTCGATGTGCGCCAGCACCCGCTCCGGTTCTCCCCCGAACAGGAAACGAGAGAGCGAGATCGGGTAACAGCCGATGTCCATTAGGCCGCCTCCGCCGATCTGGGCCTGATTACGCACGTCGCGCGGGTTGCGATTGAAATACGAGAAGAACGTCTGAATCGTGCGTAGATCACCGATTTTCCCCTCTACGACCATGCGTCGGGCTGCCACCCACTGCGGATGATGGCGGTACATAAAGGCCTCCATCAATTTCAGCCGCGGGTGTTGGCGCCCGGCAGCCGCGAGCCTTTCGGCCTCCGCCACGTTCAGGCCGATCGGCTTCTCGCACAGCACGTGCTTGCCGGCCTGCAGGCTCTTGATCGACCATTCGACGTGCAGATGGTTAGGCAGCGGAATATAGACGGCGTCGATCCGCTCGTCGGCCAGCAATTCGTCGTAGGATGCATACCAGGAGGGCAAGCCAAGTCGCGAGGCCGCTTGCTGCGCTTTATCGGCCGTGCGCGAAGCGATGCCGACGACCTCCACCAGGCTCGCTTTCTTCATGCCTGGGATGACCTTTTCGGTGGCGATCTTCGCCACACCGATGATGCCCCAACGGACTCGATTCATAATCGTTGGAAAGAAAACGGGGGTTCAGTCCGTTGCAGGCTACCACACGCCGTTAGCCACGGGAATAAGCCCGAAAACTTCCACGTCGACGCGCGGGCTGTAAAGCACGTGACAAGGCGACTCGTTCGGGCGGATGCCGTTGGTCGCCAGCAGCGACTCTTCTATGTGGAGCAAATCTGCCGGTTGCACAAGATACGGCCGATGGTGCACCTGGCCCCGCCATAGCCGACCCTCGCCGGCAGCGTACAGAAAGTATCGCTCGACGAGAAAATGTTCGAGCGTGCCCGCGGCAGCCGTAGATAGCGGCGAGTGCGTCATGACCCGCGCTTCCACACACGAGCCCGCCGGCTCGGCGCGGCGCCGTCCTTCGTAGCGGATCACGTTGCCCGTTTTCTTAAGTGACATGCGGGCCCAGTGGTAATTTAGGTGCCACGCGGCGCGCGCCACCTTGACCGCCAGCCAGTGGTTGGCTTCGAGGCTGAAGAACCACACCCCGGGATCGCGGCCGTCGAGATGGACATAGGTCCGCACGTTGGTCTCCAGAAAAGAGGCGCCCCACGGCCACCAGCGGGGCCGAACGCCCGACATGCGGAAGGGGACGAGACCGACCCAGGCGTCCCCCTGCCAGGTGTCGAGCGTCAAGGGGGGCGGAAGAAGAGGTGCGACCTCGTGGGCCGGTAGCCGCCAGTGGGCGAAGAGCAGGTCGCTCCACGTGTGGTAGCCGGCCGGCCGCCCGGTCGGCCGATGACCTGGCGAAATTCGATTGATTTCGACGGCCTCGGCGTCCATCGGTTCACTCCCAAAAGAGGGCCTTGTTGAGGATAGTGACCGCGGAAGCCGGCGGGCGATTAACGAATCATTGGAACGCGCCGTCGCGCTGAGATATAATCCCTCTGGACGGGAGACCTTGAATCCAATAGACGACGAGATCAAAGTCGGAAAGTACGTCCGGTCGAAAGTACGCCCGGCAGGATTCGAACCTGCAACCCTCGGTTCCGAAGACCGATGCGCTGTCCAGTTGCGCCACGGGCGCTTTTTAGGAGAGAACGAAAAACAAACTTCGCCGCAACAGCCCGATCCGTTCTGGTATCCGGCCGTTCTGGCTTTGTGGGAAAGGGCCGAAGTTATTTTCCGTTCGTTCCTTAGGCGAGAAACTACAGGATACGTTTAAGTGCAGGGTTCTTCAAGCGAGATGGCCTCAATCACGTTGCGAGTGCTGGACGGCGCCGACCGGGGAAAAGTGTTTGAGGATCTCGCCACGCCGGTGACCATCGGACGCGAGGAGGGAAACTCGGTCCAACTGAACGATGAGCGGGTCAGCCGCTTTCATCTGAAGATCCAGGAAGACCAGGACAAGCTCGTGCTCACCGACTTGGAGAGCACCAACGGCACCAAGGTCAACGGCGAAGACATCCAGCTTCGCATCCTGCGAGTGGGCGACATGATCAGCGTGGGACGTTCGGTCCTGCTCTTCGGTTCGCGTGAGGAAATCGCCGAGCGGTTGGCCCGGCTGCGCGGCAGCGACGTTCACAGCACCGGGACCGTCAGCCCCGACTCTGCGGCCGCGTCGCCGCGGGCGGCGAGCCTCGACTTCGAGTTGAACTGGAGCGAGAACCCAGAGCTGCAAACCACGCTGGGCATGTCCGAGCCGCCTCCGCTGCCTGACCGGATGAGCCCCGGACAGGCCGCCCAACTCTCGGAGTTGGTGGAGTACATGCACGTCCGGCTGCGCAACCTGCTGGCGTCGGTGCGCACCGAAGGTGCCAGCCGCCGCATCACCATCGACGAGCGCCGCTGGCAGGCCATCCTCGACCTGCAGGCGCTCTTGGCCGAGTATCTGCGCCGCATCGGCGAACCGCCCCAGGAGTAGGGCGGGGTTGCAAAGATGCTCTCGGCCCATCCTCTCGACGCCGCCCGGAGCTAGGCGAGAACATCGTCGATCACCCGCCCGAAGTCCATATCGAGGCGCTGGCGGCCCGGCACGGCCAGGCGGCGCGGGTCGAGGCCGAGCAGGTGGAGCACGGTAGCGTGGATATCCGTGACGTAGTGCGGGTGTTCGACAGCGTGGAAACCAAGCTCATCGGTCGCGCCGTGAACGTGGCCCCGTTTCAGGCCGCCGCCGGCCAGCCAGACGGTGAAGCCGTGAGGATGGTGGTCGCGTCCCGTGCCGGCCTTGTTGAGGCTCGTCACCTCCAGGGCCGGCGTGCGGCCGAACTCGGTGGCGCAAACGACGATCGTCTCGTCGAGCATTCCGCGCCGCTTGAGGTCGCTCACCAGACCCGCCAGCGGCTTATCCACGCGGCCGCACGATCGGGCGTGAAACTCCTTGATGTTCGTGTGCGAGTCCCACTCGCCGTAGTCGCTCAGGTAGACCAAAGTGAACCGCACTCCCCGCTCGGCCAGCCGCCGGGCCGCCAGCAGCCGGCGGCCGTAGACGGCCGTGGCCTCGTCGTTGTCGATCCCGTAGAGTCGCTGTGTCTCCTGGG
The DNA here is from genome assembly GCA_035550375.1 of Pirellulales bacterium. GTDB lineage: Bacteria > Planctomycetota > Planctomycetia > Pirellulales > JAICIG01 > DASSFG01. The sequence goes on from DASZPH010000092.1 coordinate 35,160, forward strand.
TCTCTCGCGACAGGTCGAGCGTCTCTGGCGCCGACATCTGCAGCCGATAGGCTAGCTCATAAGACCGAATGCGGGCGCGGAGCTGGTCATCGTCGGGGTACTCCGCGGCCGCCAGCCGGTTCAGCCTGTCGATGAAGGCGAACTCGTTGCGCTGCTCGACCGGCAGGACGCCCGCGGGCCGCACGCCGAAGGGCAGGGGATTCTGCGGGTCGAGCGACAGCTCCACGCCCGCGTGCTGCGGACCCAGATAGTGCGCCTCGAAATCCTTCTTCACGCGCGGGTCTTTGTACTGGCCGAGAAAGACGAATTGCGGCAAGTTCTCGTTGAGCGTCCCCAGTCCGTAGCTGATCCAGGAACCGATCGTGGGCTGCTGCTCGTCAAGCACGTGGCGGCCCGTGTGAAACTGAAACTCGGCGCCGTGGTCGTTGTCGGTGGTGTACATCGACCGCACGATGCACAGATCGTCGACGATGCCGCCCAGATGCGGCAGCCAGTCGCTGACTTCGCAGCCTAGCCCGCCGCGCTTCTGGTAGCCGACTTGCAGGGGCATGATTTTCGAAATCACCTCGCGGTCGAATCCGACCACCGAGCGCGACCGCTCGCGGTAGATCGGAAGCTTTTGCGGATTCGGGAGGGTGGTCTCGTCGTACGTCTTACCGGCGTACTGGTTCAAAAGCGGCTTTGGATCGAACGTCTCGAGGTGACTTACGCCTCCGGAGAGAAAGACCCAAATGACGTTCTTGGCCCGCGGTGCAAACTGCGCCCGGCCGTCGGGCGCCTCGCCAACGTGCGGCTCTTCCGCCTCACTCGCCCGCGCGATTCCGCCGCGCTCGAGCATGGCCCCTAGCGCCAGCCCGGTGAACCCAAGGCCCAGATCGGCCAGAAAGGCACGACGTGCTAAGCGGCCGCAGGGATAGCCTGAAGGGACGTCAGATGGGGGGTGGGCACCGGCGTAATAGGTCTTCATTGCTGATCAGTCCAATCCAACTCTCAAACCTTCAGCGGATCGTGACAAAATCGTTGTGGTTGAACAGGGCGTGGATGAGCGTCTCTCTCGCCCGCTGGGCCGCGTTGCCGGCCTGCTCCGGTTCGGCCGCCGCCAGGTCGTGCTCTTGCTGCGCCAGATAATCGAGCGACGCTCGCAGCTCTTCCTCGGTTCCGGGCCGCGAGAGAACCTGCTCAAAGGCGCAGCGCACGAACTGGGCCTGGCTCGAGCTGGCGTCCGAAACGCCCCTCGACTCGGTCCAGACCTTCTCAGCCAGCCGCCGGCTGTTGGCCAGCGTCAGGTCGCTGTTGACCAGCGCCAGCGCCTGCTGCGGACGAACCGACGACGCCCGCTCGTAACAATCGCACACGTCGGCCGCGTCGAACAGATCGAGAAACGGCATCTTCCCCTCGCCGTGGCTGGCGAAATACAGGGTCCGCCGACGCGACACGAGCCCCTGGGCCGGGTCGAGTTCTTCGCCGCCCAGAGTCGTATCGAGCTCGCCGGCGCAAGCAAGCACGCTATCGCGGACCACCTCGGCTTCCATGCGGCGGAAATTGGCCCGCCAGTAGAAGCGATTGTCTCGGTCTTTGGCCAGACTCGGGTGCTCGGTCGCGCCCAAGTTGGAGCGCCGGCGATACGCCCGGCTGGTGACCATCAGGCGATGGATGGCCTTCATCCGCCAGCCCTGCTCCATCAGCTCCACGGCCAGCCAGTCGAGCAGCTCGGGGTGCGAAGGTGCTTTGCCGCTGTGGCCGAAATTAGCGGGCGTTTCCACCAGGGCGCGGCCAAAGTGCCTCAGCCAGATATGGTTGACCGCCACACGCGCCGTAAGCGGATTCTTTGGGCTGGCAATCCAGCGGGCCAGAGCCAGACGCCGGCCCGTGCTGCGCGCCGGGTAGACGGGCGAAAGGGCCGTGTAGGTATTGCTCGTGCCGGCTAGCGCGCCGCGCGCCGCGTCGGCCGCCGCGCGGGCATCGGCCAGCTCCTTCTGAGTTTTTTCAACCTCCGGTTTGCCGGCCGCATCCGTGGCGGCCTTGCGCTCGGCGGCGACCGTGGTCCGCTCCGCCCGCCGCACGCGCAACTCGGCCTCTTCCCAGGCCGCCTGTTTTTCGGCCTGGGAAGCCGCATAAGCCAAACCCGACGCGTCGCCCGCACCCCGATAGAGGGCGTCGTCGGCAAGGATGCGGGCCTCGAGGGCGCGCCCACGGGCAGCCGCCTGGGCCGTATGCTGTTCGTCGACGCGATAGGTCAACCGCGCATCAAGCAGCGCCTGCTCGGCCTGCACGAGCGCTTCGCGAGTTGGCCGGTTCTGGGCCGTGACCGGCTGCACCGCGTGAGCCCGCAAATCGGCCAGCCGTCGTTCGGCGGCCGCGACGAGTTCCTGCGCCTTGGCGAGTGTCTGCCGTGCCTCGGACAACTCCGCCGCCGCGTTGGCTTGCTCTTCGGCGCGGATGAACGGCTTCAAGCCGGGGTAATAAGCCTCGGCCGGCAGCTCGACCGGCGTGACCAAAAACTCGGCGCCACCCAGGACGTTGGGCACGCCCGGCTCGACCGGCGGCTTGCCTTCCATCCGGTTACGGGAGTCGCCTTTGACGTACATGAACGTCTGCGCGTCGAGTTTCTCGTCGAAGACGCGCACCAGTCCGGCGGCGATTGGCCCGTACGACTGGGCATAAACGTATTTCTGAAAGGGGCCCGGACCGGCCCGCCCGGCCACACGGTCTTGCCGGAGCTCGAGCGGCTCGAAAAAAGCCCGGAAACGAAAATACTCTTCCTGTGTGATCGGGTCGTATTTGTGGTTGTGGCAATGGGCGCAGTTCATGGTCAGGCCGAGGAAGGCCTTGGACGTGTGCTCGACGTTGTCCTTCATCCAGTTCTCGTAGTTCCACTTGAACCAGTTTCGCACGAGGAAGCCGGTCGCCACCACGTTGTTGTCGTCGCCCGGCGACGCCTCGTCGGCCGCGAGCATCTCGACGATCATCCGGTCGTAGCCCTTGTCTTCGTTGAGCGAACGGACGATCCAGTCTCGCCACCGCCAGACGTGCGGGTAGCTATTCATGACGTCGGGCACGGCCCGGCGGCCGTACCAGTCGCTGTATCGCCAGACGTCCATCCAGTGCCGTCCCCAGCGCTCGCCATACCGGGGGCTGTCGAGGAGCCGGTCGACCACTTTCTCGTAGGCGGCCGGCGCGGTGTCGGCCAGAAAATCACGCAATTCGTCGCGTGTGGGAGGCACGCCCACGAGATCGAGATAGACACGCCGCAGGAGCGTGGCCTTGTCGGCCTCGCCCAGCGGCTCGATTCCTTCTGCGGCCTGCCGAGCGGCAAGGAAGGCGTCGATCGGATTAGCGGCCCGGTCGGCCGGCACGCGGGGACGCACGGGCGCTCGAAAGGCCCAATGAGAACGAGGGTCGTCTTGAGGTTTTTCGTTGTCGGGCGTGATGGCGCCAGCTTTGATCCAGCCGGCGATGGCGGCAACTTCCGGTGCGGTCAGCGGCGCGCCTTCGGGCGGCATGCGCTGCGACGGATCTGTGGCCGAAACCCGCTCGATCAGCCGACTGGCGGCCGGATTGCCCGGCTCGACGGCTGGGCCGTCAAAGCCGCCGCGCAGGATGAAGGCCGCCGTGTCGAGTCGCAGGTCGGATTCTTGCTTGAGTGCCCCGTGACAAGAAAAGCAACGGCGCCGGAGGACCGGCTTGACGTCGCGCAAGTAGACGTCCGCAAGACGAACGGCAGGAGAATTATCGACGGGCGGCTCCGCATGAGCCATGCCGCAAACAGCCATCAACAGGCAGCCGATCCAGCAGATCTTCAAGCAGTAAATCCTTCCCTCTTTGAGACTCTCGCCCCGGAAAAGGACCGATCCGCCGTGCCTTGATCGTCACGCGTCAGGCCGCCTGTGTCAAGGCGCGGTCCGAAAATAAGGCGCACGGCCGCGTGCTGTCGCCGCGCAAGAGAAGACATCGAGCGAATGCCGGCAGAAGTCGAGCGATTATCCCGCTATTTTTTGGGGCGAGTCCACGTTTCGCCCCGCTTGTAGCGCTGGGCGCGATCGACGACGACCGGGTCGCTGCTGAGCTTGATGACCTCGTCGAGCGCGGCGTCGAATTCTTTCTTGTTCGGATCGCGCACCTCGCGGTGATGCGCCAATTCGACGATCGTCTCACAGGCAACCTGGGCGAACTCCGGCTTGGCCAGGTAGGGCAAGACGAACCGCATCGAATCTACGCTGTAGGCCGTGCGGCAGCGGTTGATCACGAGCGACCGCTCTTCCGGAGTGCGGGCCGCCTCCATGGCCTGCTTCATCCGATCGAGCCGCTCCTTGTCCGGTCGGCCGTCGCGGGCGGCGGCCAGCTTGACATAGCCTTGGAACGCCTGCTCTCGCTCGGCCGCATCGGTGGTCTTGTTGGAGATCTCGAGCAGCTTGTCCGCCGGACTGGCGTCGGGCCACTTGCTGAGCGCGTCGATCGCCAGCAGGCGACGTCCCATGTCCTCGCCGGTGGCGATGTCTCCCACGAAGTCGATCAACCGCTTGCCCCCCACGCGCCCCACGAGCGACAACAGTTCGTCCCGCTGAGCGGCGTCAACCTTGTCGATCGCGGCAATCAGGGCGTCGGCCCGCTCGTCTTCGTTGCCGATGCGGCCGCAGACGGCGGCCACATTTCGCTCCGCGGCGTCGCGCTCAAACCCCTTCTCGGCTTTGAGCACGGCCTGGATCATGGCGGCAAGTTGGTCGGGGCCGGCGAGCTGGCCGAGCGCGTTCATGGCCGCGCGGCGAACCTGCCCGTCGTCGTCCAGGCTGGCGGTCAGAAAAACGGGCATCGCGTCGGTGGCGCGACGCGTAGACAGCACCTCGACGAGCGTGGTTTTCGTCGCGGGCGGGGGCGGCTGAACCTCGGCGGCGATCGACTTAATGACCGAATCGCCGCGCATGCGAACCAGCGCCGTGCGAGCCGACCGCCGTTCGGCCGAGGAAGAAGCCGACAACGCATGGACCAGGATCGGCAGGTCGTCGACCGTTCCGATCTCTCCAAGCGCGGCCAGCGCGGCCGAGCGAACCTGTTCGTCCTGGCTGGCGGCCAGCAGCCCGACGATGGCGGGCCGCGCGGCCGAGTCGCCCCGATCGGCCAGCGCCGTGACCAGCGCGGCCTGTGCCGAGGGCTCAAGTTTGGGCAATTGGGCGGCGAAGGTCTTGGTTTGGGCCTCGCCACGCGCGGAGCCGCGCACCTGCTCCAGGGCCGCCGCCCGGAATTCGCGGTCCGGATCGGCCAGAAGCTTAACGATCTGCTCTACAAGCTCGTCGTCGGCCGCACGCGCGGCCGCCGGCAAAACGGCCGACAAGGCCAGAAGAAAGGTCGTCGCAACCTGAATCCAACTCCGCCTCATGGTGTTGTCCCTCGGTCAAAAATGCCAGTCGGTATCTGAATCGTCGCCGTCCCCTCACGCCTGCGCGCTGAGGCACGCCAGCAATCCGCGATTGGCCGCCAGACGGACCAGCCGCGGCTGTTCGTCGCCCGAAAGCGACCGGTAGATGGCCGCCGCCTCGGCCGTTTGACGGCCGGACAGGAGCGATTCCGCGCAGCTCAACAGGACGTCGATCAGCGTCAAGTTCCCCTTCCCTCCGTTTCCGATGGCCGCCTGCAACGCGCGGCTCGCGTCGCCGCCGCCGATCGCCCCCAGCGCAAGCGCAGCCGAACGGGCCACCGCCGGGTCGGCGTCGCCGAGCAGGCCGGCCAGCACGGGCACAGCCGCCGTTTCGCGGCGCGCGCCCAGCGAACCGATCACCCCGATCTTGACCTTTCCGGTCACCTTGTCCAGCGCCCCCGTCAGGGCGCTCGCGGCCTCGGGGCCGGGGATGCGCTCCAGCGCGTGCCTGGCAAGGTGGGAGTGGTCCTCCTGAGCGACGAGGCCGCTTAGCGCCGGCACGGCTGCCGGCGAGCCGACGATCGCCAGCTTCCGGCAGACGTAATCCTTGGCGTCGCGGGAGATGTCGGTCGACAACGAGGCGATCAACCTCCCTTCCAGATCCTGGCGCAGAGCGGCATCCGCATGAGACGCGACGACCGCGTCATCGATGCCCGATACCTCGGCCAGCGGCGTTCCCCAGTCGAATTTCCGCAGCGCTTCAAATGCCTGGTCCAGTGTCATAAACCAAAATTCCTTCTGCTGTGTGTTGGTGCAAGGGATCACAGTTGCCACGGCTCGCGGCGGGCACGATCGACCAGGCGGTTGGCCTCGGTGTCGTCGACAAACTGCTGGGCCGCGGCATCCCATTTCAGCGACCGCTTCAATTGGTAGGCGATGTTGCCCAGATGGGCGAGCACACACGTGTTGACGGCGCGTTCGATGTCGCGGAACGGTTTTTCGCGCGTCTTCACGCAGTGAATGAAGTCGCCGTAAATGCCACCTTCTCCCTGGTACTGCGGCACCGGTTTGGGCGGCAGCTTTTCGCCCGGCGTTCCCTCGATGTGCATGTTCCCCGTGTTCGGCCGATTGTGGTAGATCGTAAGACCGTTCGGGTAGTGGTACTCCAGGTACTTCCTTTCCGGCGTGTCGTGATAGACGACTTCCTTGGGTTGCAGGTCGCGGACGTCGCAGATAAACGTCGCGCCGCCGAAGTGGTGCGCCCCCCAGTCGGTCATTCCGCCCCCCGAGTAGTCGCTGAACGACCGCCAGCTCGACCCGTCGATCGAAAAGCTGCCGCTGCAGCGCTTCGAGTTGTATGGTCCCCAGGCGGCCGGGCCAAGCCACATGTCCCAGTCGATCTTTTCCGACATTTCTTCACCCGGCAGGTTGCACAACTGGGGAAGCGGCCCGACTTCGACGTTGATCGACTTGATCGTGCCGTACTCTCCCGCCCAGGCGGGTTCGACGTATTGCCGGTAATCTTCGAGCACCCGCTGGCTACCGCCGGAGACGACGCGGCCGTAGCGACGCCCCGCCGCGATCATCAGCGGCCCCTCGCGAAGCGTGAGCGTCTCGGGCTTCTGGCAGTAGACGTCCTTGCCGTTGCGGCAGGCCTCGATGACCATGATGGCATGCCAGTGGTCGGGCGTGGCGATGTGTACCGCGTCGATGTCGGGGCGGGCCAGCAGCTCACGGAAATCGCTGTAGACCTGGCAGTCTTTGTTGTGGTAGCGCGCATCGATCTGGCCCTTGGATTGCTCGCGGTTGGCTTCACGCACGTCGCACATGGCGATGTATTGCACGTCTTTGCGGTCGAGAAACGCACCCTGGTCGCCGCGTCCCATGTTGCCGATGCCAATGCCCCCCATGACGATGCGGTCGCTGGGGGCTGGCCGCTCGGCGTTGCCGAGCGCCGACGAGGGGATGATGTAGGGCACCGCCAGGGCGGCACTCGCCGTTTTCAGAAACTTGCGGCGTGACGGAGACGTTTTTTGCCTGGCCGCTGCGGAAGATTCATGCTCAGTCATGAGAACGGTCTCGCGAAGGACGGGTTGCTTCGGGCGTGGCGGCCGGAAGTCGAAGGCCGCGATGTCCAAACGCGGCGGCTTCGGGCCACAGGCTAGTTTACTGTGGGAACTGGCGACTATCTACCGGTTGCGCAGCGTGCACCTTGCTTGGTGGCACTTCGTCGTTGTTTGGACTACAGTGGGTCGACCTTCATGCTCCGTAACTTTCAGTGATCTGCCGCCATGCCGCCGAAAGTCGCTTTGGTGAGAACAACTTTGATCCTGCTGGCATCCGTCGTCGTGCCCAGCCTGACGTGGGCCGCCGACCCGCTTCGGCCACCCTCCGTGCCCCTGGTCGCGTGCGATCCGTATTTCAGCATCTGGTCGCCCGCCGACCGGCTGACCGATGCGGCGACGACCCATTGGACCGGAAAACCGCATCGACTCAGCAGTTCGATCACGGTCGACGGGCAGACGTTCCGGGTCATGGGGGCCGAGCCGGCGGACCTCCCGGCGATGCCGCAAAAGAGCGTCACCGTCTGGCCGACGCGCACCGTCTATCAATTCGAGTCCGACAAAGTAGCGCTCACGCTCACGTTCATGACGCCCAGTCTGCCTGAGAGCATCGACTTGCTTTCCTGGCCGGTAACCTACGTGACGTACTCCGCCAGATCGGCCGACGGTAATCCGCATCGTACGTCCGTCACGTTCGAAGCGGCGGCGGAAGTCGCCGTAAATGAGTCTTCGCAAAAGACCGTCTGGTCGACACCGGCGATCGAGGGGCTCTCGACCCTATCGGTCGGATCCGAATCGCAAACCGTCCTGGGACGCAGTGGCGACGACCTGCGCATCGACTGGGGATATTTCTACCTCTCGGCTCCTGCGCGGCAAAAGCCCACATGGAACGAACGACAATTGGTTCTCGACCTCGGCTCGGTCGATGCGGACGAAACATCGCGATGGCTGATGCTCGCCTACGACGATCTGTATTCGATCCAGTACATGCAAGAGAATCTGCAATCGTACTGGCGGCGCGATGGGTGGGAGGCCAGCGATCTCTTGCAAGCGGCGGCAAAGGAATACGAGGGGCTTGCGCGACGCTGCAAGGCTTTCGACGAAGAGCTGATGGCCGACCTTCGCCGGGCCGGCGGCGAGAACTACGCGTCGTTGTGCGCCCTCTGTTACCGTGAATGCTTCGCGGCCGGAAAATTTGTAGCCGATGCCAGCGGCCAGCCGCTGCAGTTCTCCAAAGAGAACCATTCCAACGGCTGCATCGCTACCTCCGACGTCTTCTATCCGATGGCGCCGCAGTTCCTCTTGTTTGGCCCGTCTCTGGCCAAGTCCTTTCTGGTGCCGTTTTTGAATTACGCCGCCAGCGACCGCTGGAAGTTCCCCTTCGCCCCGCACGATCTAGGCCAATACCCGCTGGCCAACGGCCAGGTTTATGGTGGCGGCGAACGGAGCGAAGAGAACCAGATGCCGGTCGAGGAATGCGGCAACGTCGTGCTCCTGATCGCTGCGATTGCCCAGATGGAAGGGAATCCCGGTTTTGCGAACCTTTACTGGAAGCAGATCGAAACCTGGGCCGAGTACCTGATGGAAAAGGGCTTCGATCCGGCGAATCAGCTCTGCACCGATGATTTTGCGGGCCACCTGGCCCACAACGTCAACTTGAGCGCGAAAGCCATCTGCGCGATCGGAGCCTATGGCAAGCTTTGCCAGATGCGGGGCGAAAGCGAAAAGGGAGCCAAAGCGCTCGAGCTCGCCCGCACATTCGCCGGGCGGTGGATGGAAGCGGCGGACGAAGGAGACCACTACCGGCTGGCCTTTGACAAGAAGGGGAGTTGGAGCCAAAAGTACAACTTGATCTGGGATCGGATTCTCGACCTGAACCTGTTCCCGCCGTCGGTCGCCCAGAAGGAACTGGCCTGGTACCGAAAGATGCAGAACGAGTATGGCCTGCCCCTGGACAACCGGGCCACCTACACCAAGCTCGACTGGATCACCTGGACCGCCACCCTCACGCAGAACCGCGACGATTTTTCGGCCCTGCTCGATCCGTTGATCGCGTTCATCAATCGCACGCCCGATCGCAGCCCGCTTACCGATTGGTATCAAACGAAGGATGCGCGGAAGGTCGGATTCACGGCGCGTCCGGTCGTGGGCGGCGTCTTCGCGCAGATGCTTTACGATCGCGAGGTCTGGAAGAAATGGGCCGCCAGAGATAAGACCAAGGCGGCAGGCTGGGCGGCGATGCCCAAGCCGCCAGTCGTTACCGAGGTGGTGGCGACGGCGCGGTCGCAGCCCAGCGTCTGGTTCTACACCCTGTCAAAGCCGGCCGCCGACTGGTCAAGTGCCACCTTCGATCCCAAGGGCTGGAAAGAGGGGAAATCCGGATTCGGAACGTCCGGAACGCCGGGAGCGGAAATCGGCACGCTCTGGTCGGGGCCTGAGATCTGGCTCATTCGCGACATCGATATCAAGGACGCCGAGATCGAGAAGCTGCGCTGGCTGATCCACCACGACGAGGACGCGGAGATCTTCGTCAACGGCTCTCTCGCCGGTCGGTTTTCGGGCTACACCGTGCAGTACGAAACGCGGCCGTTGTCCAAAGACGCCGTCACGGCCTTCAGGCCCGGAAAGAACCGGATCGCGGTTCACTGCCGCCAGACGGGCGGCGGACAATACATTGATGTGGGGCTGGCCACGGTGACGAAGCGATAACGCCCGGCACACCCGCGAAGATGGGCTTCGCAGCCCGTCCGATGTTTCGTTGCCGTTTGCTGAAAGGACCTGGGAAGCCAACCCTTCTTCCCAGCGCCGTGTCCGATGGGGGTCTGGAGTTCGACGTGCATCGTCGTTTGACCGGAGCACGAAATGCGGAACTCCTGAACCGGACACAGCACTTGGCCTTCCTGATTGCAGCGTGCGCCGCCAAAGGCGACAATGAATCCTCACGTCGTTGAATCGGGCGGGATCTTTTCAACGGAGGTTGCCGATGACTCGCGTCGCGCTGGCCCGGCCTGTTCGCTCTTCGGTGCTCGCCGGCTACTGCATTCTCTCGGCCTGGTGCGCGCTGGCCGCCACCGCTCACGCCCAGGTCGGCTGGGCCGTGTATACGATGAACGCCGACGGCAGCGACGTCAAAAGAGTCTACCACGACGACAACAGTTCGTTCGGCTCCCCAGCCTGGTCGCACGACGGCAAGAGGATCGCTTTCGACGGCGGTTCCAACCAGGCCGGTTTCCGGGCGGCGCATGTCTTTATCCTGACCTTGGGCGAGGAAAAGCCCGTCGACCTGGGGCCGGGCAACACGCCCAGCTTCTCGCCCGACGACCAGCAGATCGCCTTCTTCGTTGGAGAGCGGGGAAGGCTGGGCATCAAGCCGGGCGTGTGGGTGATGAACGCCGACGGCAAGAACCGGGAATGGATCAGCGAGGGGGAACGCCCACGCTGGTCGGCCGACGGGGACAAGCTGGTCTTCGCCGGCCGCTTCGAGGGCTTCGCCAGCCTCTACGTTTACGACATGATCTCGCTGGAGCGCACCCGCATTCTCGACCGCGGTTACGACGAGATCATTGGCGCGGCCTTCTCGCCCGACGGCAGCCGGCTGGTTTTCGTCGGCTACAAGGGAGGAAGCATTTTCAACAACAGCCCCAACGGTGAAGTGGCCGTGGTCGATGCCAAAACGGGCGCCAAGCCGGAGGCGGTTTGCCCGGGGCGCGTCGGCTGGCATCCCGACTGGTCGCCTAAGGGGAACAAGCTTCTCTTCCGCATCGCCAGCGAATCGGGGGCGGAGCAGCTTCATGTCCTTGACTTGGACAAAGAGGGCCAGGCGACGCCGCTGCTGAATCAGTTTGGCCGGCGCAACAGCGACGGCGTCTGGTCGCCCGATGGCAAGCAAATTGTCTTCACCAGCGACCGGGGAGGGTGAGAGAGTAGCCCCCGGCACGCCGTCACGGGGGAGACGGTCGCGTGGCGACCGCGTTCTCCGCCGCCGAGCGTCGGAGCCATCTGCCGGCTGGGGCGTTGCAGCTCAACCAAAGGTTTTTCGGAACATCGAAGGAGGCTGTTATGCGAGGCCCGCATTTTTCGCTGCGCTGGCTGTTCGGCTTTGTTTCTTTTCTGGCGATCGGCTGCGGAGTGCTGATCTACGCGACCCCGTTCTTGTCGCGACTCATGTTGACGACGGTGCTGGTCATCCTCTGGGCGTCCGTGCTGGCGGCAGCCTGCCACACGGGCGAGCGGCGCATTTTCTGGGCTGGCTTCGCTTTCTTTGGCATCGCGTATGGCTGGATCGTCTGTGGCTCGTGGCAATCGCCCGCCGGCGACGGTCCGTTACAGCACCGGCTGGCAACCACGTCCATTCTCGAATGGTGCCACCAAAGGGCGCCGCACACGCGAAAGTTCAGCACCACGGCGTCGCCGCCCCCTGGGATGATGATGGGAGGCATGGGTGGACCGATGGGGGGCGGACCGATGATGGGTGGGATGCCTGGCACCGGGATGGGGCCGCCAGTGATGCCCGGCGGGGCTCCTGGCGTTTTGGTCGTGACTCAATCGCCCGACTGGAGCGATTTCGCCACGACGGGCCACTCGCTCTTTACGCTGGCCTTCGCCATGCTGGGCGGCGTGATCGCCGCGCGGTGTTATGCGCGGGCTAAGGCCGGTGGTTTGTCGTAGTCGAGTTTTTAGCCGGCGCAGGTTCACGGGCTGTTGAGCCAGCGCATCCACGGGGGCGGTACCGCCCAAATCTGTACCTCGCGCTTTCCACGGTCGCGCGTCTGGCCACCCCCGGCCGTCAGCAGGCGGTTTCCGTCGGGGGTGAACTTTGCGCCGATTACCCACTCGGGCGCGGGGAGTCGGCGGATCACTGTCATATCGGTCGGATCCCAAAAGACGATGTCGCCGTCCTTGCCGACCGATACGAGGAGAGACCCGTCGGGGGACCACGCGACGCGGTACGTTTCCTCAGCGCCGGAGGAAGCGAGTTGTAATCGCTTGCCGCTGGCCACCTCGAACAGCCCCACGCTGCCATCGACATAGGCAACCGCCAAACGTTCGCCTTTCGAGTCGAATTCCATTCCGTGCGTCATTTCCTTGGGCAGGACGTGCAGTTTTTTTCCCGTCGACAGATCGAAGAGGCAAGCGTTCGCGTTGCGGTGCCCAACCGCCACCGTTTTTCCGTCGGGGCTGAATACGACGTCTAAACCGCCGACCGTCGGGCCCACGTCAAGCGAATGAATCCGCTCGCCGCTTGCGACGTCCCACAGGCTGGCGACGGTGCCGTATCCGCCCGTTCCGAGAATCCTTCCGTCCGCGCTAAAGGCCATCGTGGGCTGTGCCTGTCCCGTTTCGATGACTTGCACGAGGCCCGTGTCGGCATGGAGGATCTCGGCTTGCGAGCTGTTCTGGCAATAAGCAAAAACGCTCTCGTCGGGGCTGAACGCGAAGTGGATCGGTTTCTTGTCGGCCAGGAGCGTCCGGTAATGAAACAAGGTCTTCGCTTCGTGGATCTGCACAGGTTGTTCCCACCCCAGCAGCGCGACGCGCCGGCCATCCGGACTCCATTCAATCTCCCAGACATCGCTGGCGATCCGGCTGACGACATGGAGCTTGTCGACGTTGGAGGCCGTGATGCGCGGGTGGTGGTATTGGGAACCGAGCCAGATGGCCAGCGCCGAAACAACGAGGAAAAACGATCGCAACGAGAACTGAAGCCGTCGCCGCATGATGGTTCGCGGGGGGTGAGGGTCTGCTGCCTTAGCCCGCCAGTTCCAAAAACTCCTTGGCCATTTTTGGCCCCTTGCCTTCGTCCTCGTGCTTGAAGAACACGAAAGCGTCCTGCCAACCTTGGTCTTTCACTCGCTTCGCCCAGGCTGTGAGTTCGGTCTCGCTATAGTCGGGCCGCCGCAAACGGAGATAACCCCAGTCGGCGGTCGAGACAAAGGGAACCTCCAGATCGTTATCGGCTTCGGCAATGCACAAGGCCGCGCTACGATCGCGCAACAGGTCGAACACCTCGTCGTCGAACCACGACGCGTGGCGGAACTCAAACGCCGCGCGGGCGCTGGGCGGCAGCAGTTCCAGAAAGGCCCGCAGCCGCGGCACGTCCTTCTTCGCCGTGGGAGGCAACTGAAAGAGCAACGGCCCCAAGCGCTGCCCCAAGGCCCCGGCCACTTCGACAAAATAAGCGACAGAATCCGCAGCGTCTTTGAGCACCTTGATATGGGTGATCTGCTTCGGCGCTTTGAGCACGAACCGGAAATCGGCCGGCACGGTATTGGCCCAGGCTTCGACGACTGCGGCCTTCGGCATGCGATAGAAGGTGTTGTTGATTTCAACCGTGCGAAACTGCTCGCCATAGAACTTGAGCATCTGGTTGGCCGGCAGTTTCTGGGGATAGAAATTGCCTTTCCATTCCTTGTACGAATAGCCGCTCGTGCCGACGTAGAGGGTCATGGTGTCTCACTCGCCTTTGCCGATTGCCCTAAAGAACCGTCAGTAACATTATGCTCGTGGCGACTCTCGGGCAAACAGCCTACAGCGATTCTGCCGCCAGCCAACCCGTGCTGAAGGCTGCTTGAAAATTGTAGCCGCCGATCGGGCCGTCGAGATCGAGCACCTCACCCGCGAAGTAGAGCCCCGGCACAAGCCGGCTCTCCATCGTCCGCGAGTCGACCTCGGCCAACGACACGCCGCCGGCCGTCACTTCGGCCTTCTTAAAACCGAGCGTTCCGCTGATGGGGATCCTGCACATCTTAATCGCCGCCACGCAGCGAGACCGCGCGTCGCGACCCAGTTCGGCGGCCTTGCGGTCGGGCGAAAGACCGGCGTTTTCCAACAGGGCATCCGTCAAACGCCGCGGCAACAGCGAAGCGAAGAGGCCGCCGAGTTGCCTCTTTCCGGCTGCCGCCGCATCCTGGCGGATTCGCTCATCGAGCGCGGCTTCGCTCATGCTCGGCAAGAAATCGCAGACCAGCACCAGCGACCGTGGACGTGCATGGCCGCTGACCACACGGCTGACGTCGAGCGCCACGGGGCCCGAAAGACCAAAGTGCGTGAAGAGAAAGGAACCGCGGCGCTCGGCCAGTGGTCCCGGTTTGCGGCGCTTGATACGACCCGATTTTGCCTGTCCGGCTTGCAGCTCTTCCGGTGGTCGCGTTTCGATCACTTGCACGAGCACGTCGGGAATCGTCACTCCTTTCAGGTTGCGCACCCAGGCGGCGTCGGTGGTGATGGGGGTCAAGGCGGGCCGTGGCGGCACGATGCTGTGCCCCAGCGCGGCCGCCCAGCGGTAGCCGTCGCCCGTTGTGCCGGAGCCGGGGTACGACTGGCCGCCGGTCGTGATGAGCAGCTTGTCGGTGGTGAGTCGTCGCTTGCTGGTCACGGCGAGAAAGCCACCCTCGATTTTCTCCGCGTCGACAAGCCGTTCTTCCAGGGCGAGCGTGCAGCCGCTGCGATGCAGGCGGGCTAGAAGAGCTTGCAGGATGTCGGCCGCCCGGTCGCTGACGGGAAAGATCTTACCCGTGTCGGGCTCGACTTTCGTGGCGACTCCTTCTTGCTCGAAGAGGTCGACGAGTTGCTGCGGGGAGAGGGCGGCCAGCGCCGAGTGCAGGAAGCAGCCGGGGGAACCAAATTCTTGGACGATGCCGCGGCTGTCGGTGGCGTGGGTCAGGTTGCAGCGAGTGCCGCCCGACATGAGGATCTTGATCCCCGGCCGCAGATTCTTTTCCAGCAGAAGGGTTCTTCGGCCACGTTCGGCGGCTCTGGCGGCCGCCAGCAGTCCCGCGGCCCCGGCACCGACGACGATCGCTTGCCAATCCATGACGTGAGATTTTACCGGGTGTCCGTTGAAGCGCGCAGTCGAAGACACTTCCCATCAGGCCGGCAAGCATCCTCGTTTAACGGGAGCCAACGGCGACCGTGGGGACAAATCGGCCCTGTTGGCGGTTCCAACATCGCGGTCGCCGCTGGCGCCCGGAAAACAACCGGAGCGTAAACTGCCGACTCCTGAACGGGATACAGCACTTCCAGACGCCTCCGCAATGAGTCCCAAGAACAATCGCTTGGGGCCGAATAACTGGTAGAATCGATCCTACGATTTGCCAAGCTACTTTGGTTCCGTCCTGCTTTGTTCTAGGATTCAGCGGGCCGCGCGTCCAGGAACGCCTAAACCTGCCTGGCCCGCGAGGTTCCACCGCATGCGTCTGATCGAACTATTCTTGTTGCGGGCCTTCCTGCTGGTCGGCTTGCCGCTTTTGTTGGCCGTGCTGCTCGTCGGTCCTCAACGGTTGTGGGGCGGAGTCACGCGCGGCTGGCGGTGGCTCTGGTCGCGACGAATGGAGCCAGAAGAGATCCTGGCCCAAGTCGTCCGGCAGCACGAGGGCAGCGTCGAGGCGGCCAAACGTGTGATCGTTCAGGCCGAGGCGGCCGAGCAAGAGATTTTGCGGGGGATCGAGCAGGGAGAACGCAACGTCGCCACGCTCGAGGCCGATTCGCAAAAACTCGCCTCCGGGGGCGACGAGGAGGGCGCGAAGGAGGCTCTTTACCGATTGAACCTCGAGAAACTGGCCGTGGACAACTTTCGCCGGCAGTTGGCCGAACAGCGCCACGTGATCGCCGAGAACCGTCGTCGGCGGTTCCTGCTCGAGCTGCAGCTTCGACAGTATGAGGTCGGCCGCAGCATCCTGCTCAGCCAACTCGCAGAAGCCGAACAGGTGGAGCAGCAATACGCCATCGCCCGTCAGTTCGACCCTTTCAACGCCGTGGCCGACTGGCAGCGGGCCGAGGCGGCCGTGCAGGAGAAGGCGATCAACGCCAGGGCACTTGAACGGGTTCAAAGCGATATCGCGGAAATGGCAACCAGCCAGAACAACGAAGTCGACCCGTCGGTCGTCGAAGCCCAACTCGCCGAGTTGCGGGCCAAGGCGATGGGGAAAAACGGGTCGGCGAAAAAGAAAACAGACAACCTCGGCTGATCGGGAGCCAACATGTCAGGTTTTTATAAGCAACCGGCCTTCTGGCTGCGTGCCGTGGCCGTGGTCGTGGGCCTGGTGATCGTGCAGCAGATCTGGCACTGGGAGGTGGAGCGCATCGAAGTTCCTCCCGGCAAGTTCTTGATCCGCATTCACAAATGGGGGCGCGACCTGGCCGAAGGAGACATCATTGCCCCCGACGAGTCTTACAAGGGGGTGATGCTCGACGTCTGGCCCGAAGGGCGCCAC
Organism: Pirellulales bacterium; assembly: GCA_035550375.1. GTDB lineage: Bacteria > Planctomycetota > Planctomycetia > Pirellulales > JAICIG01 > DASSFG01. Next base: position 51,788 of record DASZPH010000092.1, read on the forward strand.
TTTCTCAACCCGCTCTTCTGGAGCCACGAGATCGACGAGATGGTGAGCGTGCCCCCCGGCGAATGCCTGGTGCTCACGCGCAAGTTCGGCAAAGACATTCCACCCGAACGCATCACGGGCGACGACGACATTCTGGCCGCCCACGACCCGAACAACCCGCAACAGGGTGAACGCGGCATCGTGCGCGAAGTGCTCACGCCGGGAAGCTACCGACTGAACAAATACGCCTACTCCTGGGAAACCCAAAAGGCGGTCGAGATCAAGATCAATCAAGTCGGGGTGCGCACCCTCAAGGTCGGCAAGGACCCGGCCGGACTCAAAAGCACCCCCGGCCGCAGCTCCTACGTCGTGCCGGCCGGTTATCGCGGAGTTCAGGAGCAGACCGTTCCACCGGGGACGTATTATCTCAACGCCTACGTCGAATCGATCAGCCCGGTCGAGGTGCGCAGCCACCGTGTCGAACTGCGAGACATCACGTTTCCGTCGCGCGACGGATTCATCCTCACTCCTCGCGTCCTCGTGGAGTATGCGGTCGACCCCCAGCGCGCGCCCGAGATGCTCATCCGGCTAGCCGACGAGGGAATTCTGCACCCGGAAGACTCCACACCACAGCAGCAACAGCAGAACGAGATTCTGCAGAAGGTGATCCTGCCGCACATCCGCGGCTACGCGCGCATCGAAGGAAGCAATTTCGATGCCCGCGATTTTATCCTCTCCGATGCGATGGCCGCGCCGGGCGGCGCACAGCCGGAGCAGCAAGAGGGCGCGGCCCAAGCGAACGCCAGGCCGGCCAACGCCCGCGAGCGAATGCAAAAGGCCCTCTTGGACAAAGTCAAGGACCGCTGTCAGGAACTGGGGGTTGAGGTGCGGGCCGTAACGCTGGCCGACCTGCTGCCGCCCAAGGAGCTTTCGGAACAGATTGCCCAGCGAGAGCTGGCGCGGGTCGAACGTGAGAAGAACCTGGCGTTGGTCAAGCAACACAAGGCCCAGCAGGAACTGGCCTCGAAGATCGGCCTGAAGCAGCAAGCCAAAGAAAAGGTGGAAGCCGAGACGCTTCTTGTGCAAGCCACGACCAAGGCCGAACAGCTCAAAGAAGTGGAAGAGTCTCGCCTGAAGCAACAACTGGCCAACGCGCAGGTCGAACTGGAGGCGGCCCGCGACCAGGCCTCGGCGAAGCTGGCGAAGGGTGAGGCAGACGCCAAAGTGATCGGCCTGAAGAACGAAGCCGAAGTCGCCGGACTGCGAACGGCCGTGCAAGGATTTACCAGCGCCGACTACTTCGCCCAGTACCACATGCTGCAGAAGCTCGCTCCGGCGCTGACCGAGATCTTCGCCGGCGACGAGAGCGACTTTGCCCGCCTGTTTGCCGGCTATATGTCGCGGATTTCCGATGATTCTCCGTCGCCCTCGGACGAAAAACCCGCGGCAACAAAACCTGCGCTCGCCACCGTCCCTCGAGCCGCAACTTCCCAGGACACAACTCCCGCAGACACCGCGCCGCAAGCCGCGCCTCCCAACGCGCCGGCGGCCAACGGCAATGAGCCGTGAGGAGATCGAACTCATGAACACGCCCGAACCTTTTGACGCTTTCCGCGCGTTTCGTCGGCCTGGCTACTGGCAGCGGCGGGCTCTGGCCCTCGCCATCCTGGCCGTCTTTGGCCTCGTCATCCTGCTGGTGACCTGGAACATGTTTTTTGTCTACGTGCGGCCCGGCTATCACCTGGTGATCACGGCCAAAGACGGCGAGCCGCTGCCGGCCGGACAAGTGCTGGCCGAGCCCGGCCAAAAGGGAATTCAGCGCGACGTGCTCGGCGAGGGCTGGCACTTCGTGCTGCCCGTGATTTACACGACCGGATTGGAGAAGAACACCGACATCGCCCCGGGCAAAGTCGGCATCGTGACGGCCAAGGGAGGCAAGCCGCTCCCGCCCGGCCGATTGCTGGCCGAAGACGGAGAACAGGGCATTCAGCGCAAGGTGCTTCCGCCCGGGAGCTACCGCGTCAACTTGTACGGCTTCGACATCGAGCAGGTCGACGCCATCCGGATCGAACCGGGCTTTGTGGGCGTGGTGCGCCGGCAGTTGGGGCTCGACGGCAAGGGTCGATTCGCCGAGAAACCGGATGAAAAGGGAATCTTGCGACAAGTGCTGCAGCCGGGGCTGTATTACAAAAACACCAAGGAGTTTGAGGTCAAGCCGGTCGAAGTTGGCATCTTTCAGTCGACTTTTCATTACGACGAAGACCCGGCCAAGAGCACGGCCATCAAGTTCACCTCGAAGGCGGGTTTTGAGATCAGCATGGATTGCACGATCGAGTGGGAAATTCTGCCGCAAGACATGCCGGAACTCCTGGCCGAGTACGGCTCGCGGCAGGAGATCGAGTCGAAAGTGATCGACATGCAGGCCCACGCCATCGGCCGCGACAAGGGGATCGACTATGGCGTGCAGGACTTTCTGGAAGGGGCGAAGCGAGAAGCCTTCCAGGACGATTTCACCAACGAGCTGATCGACGTTTGCGAGAAAAAGAACGTGACGGTCCACTCGGCGTTCATCCGCGACATCGTCATCCCCGAAGAATATCTGCAGCCGATTCGCGACAAGCAGATCGCGGCGGAGACGGAGATCACCAACAAAGCCAAAGAGGCGACCGCCGAGAGCGACGCGGACGTGGAGCGCGAAAAGGAAATGATCTCGCAGAAGTCGGCCGAGGTCCAAGCCGAAACCAAGCGGCTCGTCGCCGGCATCCAGCAGCAGGTCGACAATATGACGGCCAGCGCCACGGTGGCCGTGCAGCGGCTGAAGGCCGAGTATGAGGCCAAGATCGCGGAGATCGAGGCCCAACAGATCCGCACGCTGGGAGAGGCGGAGGCCAAGGTGACGACGCTTACCGAAACGGCGCGGGCGAATCTCTACCAACTCAAGATGGACGTGTTCCGCAAAGACGCCGACGCCTTCCAACGTTACTCGTTGGCCGAGAAGCTCAACGACAACCTGGTGCTACGGCTGTTCCACAGCGGTAGCGGGACGTTCTGGACGAACATGGACGGCAAAGGAGTGAACCTGCTCCTGCCGGCGCCGGGCGCGACGACGCGAACGGCCGACGCGCCCAAGGAGAAGGCGAAGTCGGAGTGAACGGGATTTGCGAGAGTCGCCGTCCCGCCGGCACGAGGCTGGCGGAGACGTAGGGCAAAGCCGAGCGGCGCAATTGGACTCAGCCGCCAAGCTTTCTCACGCAATCGCCCAGGCGAATTGTCCCGGGCTCAACCACCTTGGCGTTGATGCCCCGTAACCGGAGCTCTTGGCTCCGATTCACAAACTTCATGGCGTCGCGTCCAAAACGGGCGGTGAACTTCCGGCATCCGGTGTGAGGCACGGCCGTCACCTCGACCACGGCCAAGCCGATGGCCAGCCGCGTGCCGACAGGCAGGTTGGCGTCGCTCAGGTCCAGATCGACATAAAGCTGGTCTCCCGCCAGCGGCCAGCGCTCTTGGCCTTGCGCTACCAGATCGGCGGCGCGGGCGTTCATGATCGTGAGCTGCATGTCGGGGTGGGCCGAACCGTCTGGCGTACTCTCGCTTCCCTTCGCTCGCCAGTTGTCGCCGACGAGCCCTTCGGTGCAGTCGAGCTGCGCCTCCGCCAGAAGCTCGCGCTCGTTCACGCGCGGCCGGCGCACGATCATCAAAAGGGGACCGTTGTCTGACGGCGATCGCCGGATATGGTCGAGGCCCGCTTCAAGCTCGGCCGTGCTCAAGTGCCTGCCGTCGGGGCACGAATGCTGCGAGTGGGACATTCGCCCATTGTCCCGGCCCCCATCTGCCGGGACAAGCGGCTGACCGGGGGTTGTGCGAAGAGGGGTCGCAGCATTTTGAAGCGACAACCGGTGCAAGCCGCCCTCACCCAGCGGGAGAGGGTTACGGCGTTCCCGTCGCGACGTTACTGGATGAATTCTTCGGCCTCTTCACCGGCGCTGATGGTGATCTCGCCAGCGTCCTCTAAGCGGCGAATCACGTCGACGATCTGCTGCTGCACCTGCTCCACTGCCGAAAGACGCACGGGCCCAAGATATTCCATCTCTTCGCGCAACAGGTCGGCGGCCCGCACCGACATGTTGCCCATGATCTTCTGTTTGAGCTCTTCGCTGGCCCCCTTAAGGGCCATGGCGAGCTGCGAGTTCTCGACGTTCTTGAGGAGTGTCTGGATGTCCTTCGACGAGAACTTGGCGATGTCCTCGAAGACGAACATCAGCCGGCGGATCTCTTCAACCAGGTCGGGATCTTCCTGGGCCAGGTTTTCCAGCAAGCTGCGTTCGGTGGCGCGGTCGGTGACGTTGAGAATCTCGGCCACGGCTTCGACGCCGCCGGCGTTTTCGAACTGCTGGCTCATCACGCTCGACATGCGCTGCTCGAGCCCCTTTTCGACCTCGTGGATGATTTCGGGGTTGGTCTGCCCCATGGTGGCGATGCGGCGCACGACCGCGAGTTGCCGGTCGCTGGGCAGGCCGCTGATGATGTCGGCCGCCTGCGACGCCTGCAAATGCGAGAGGATCAGGGCGATCGTCTGCGGGTGCTCGTCCATGATGAAGGTCAGCAGATTCTGGCTGTCGACCTTCTGCAAGAAGCCGAAGGGCATGGCCTCGATCTGCTGGCGAACGCTCTCGATGGTGCTCGTCGCGTTCTTGCCCAGCGCGCGTTCGACCAGGTTTTTGGCTACGTCGAGACCGCCCGTCCCCGCGCCGATCGCGATGGGAGAGGCGTCAGCGAACTCTTTGATGGCGAGTTCTTGTTCCTCGCCGCTGACGAGACCGATCTTGGCGATCTCGATGGAGACCAGTTCCACCTGTTTGGGCGTGAGTTTGCTCAGGACCTTGCCCGCGTCCTCTTCGGGCAGGCTCATGAGAAGCACGGCCGCTTTGCGCATGTCGCTGAGTCCCACGTCCCCTGCAACCTCCCGTTTGGCTTGCGCAAAGTTTGCGGCCGCGCGCGGCCCAATGGTGCCCCTATCGGCAGCAAAGCTGGCGAAACTTTAATCGGGATAAGAAGGCTGGCCGGCGCTATCACGTCTCGGCCAAGCGTCCGCGATGCTCATTCTCCCCAGCGCCTTGACCAGCCTGTGTCGATGCGGCAGAAGGTGGCGCAGACCGCCCTCACCCTACCCTCTCCCAGAGGGAGAGGGTTTCGCGCTGACTAACCCGGACCAACAGAGGAAACCTTGAAGCAGAGACGGCGGATCGACTGGCGCTCTGACCGGTTCGTGTCGATGCGGCAGAAGGTGGCGCAGACCGCCCTCACCCTGCCCTCTCCCAGAGGGAGAGGGTTTCGCGCTGACTACGCCGAACCGGCAGCGGAAGCCTTGAAGCAGAGACGGCGGATCGACTGGGCGCGCCCCGTCGCGGGATCGACGTCGACGATGCTGCCGTTGAGCCGCACGTCGCCGCTGGCGACCTCAAAATGCGTGGGATTGAAAGTGCGCGTCGTTTCCATCACGCGCTCGATACGGCGGCCCAGAATGCTCTCGTGAGGGCCCGTCATGCCCACATCGCATTGGAAGGCGGTGCCGCCGGGCAGGACCTCCTCGTCCGCGGTCGGCACATGGGTGTGCGTCCCCAGCACGGCCGAGACGCGGCCATCGAGGTAGCGGCCCATCACCTGTTTGTCGCTGGTCGCCTCGGCGTGGAAGTCGACGAGGATGACTTTGATGTCGGGCGGAAGCTGGGCGAGCACCCGGTCGGCGGCCGCCCAGGGACAGTCGACGGGGCGCATGAAGAGCCGCCCCAAGAGGCTGATCACGGCCACTTTCACGCCGTTGCGGGCGGTGAGAATCATGTGGTCGTGGCCGGGTGCCTCCCGCGGAAAGTTGGCCGGCTTGACGATGTTCTGGGCCGATTCCAGGACCGGGTTGATCTCGCGGCGGCGATAGATGTGGTCGCCGAGCGTGATGCCGTCGACACCCGCCCCGATCAGCTCGCGGTAGATATCGGGCATGATGCCCGAGCCGCCCGCCACATTTTCGGCGTTGGCCACGACCAGGTCGAGTCGTTCCCGCTCGACGAGCTCGGCCACCGAGCGCACGACGATCTGCCGCCCCGGTTTTCCGACGATATCACCGATCAACAGCAATCTCATTTTAGTCGAGCAACGTTCCGGGTCGCCGGGGTCGTCAGGCGACCCGGGAAGGTCGCCCCCGCATACACGTGTCCCGCTACTTGGCGATCTCAGTGAAGCGCGACTCGCGGAGGACGGTCACCTTGATCTCTCCCGGATAGGTCAACTGCTCTTCAAACGCCTTGGCGATGTCGTAACAAATCTTGGCGGCGCTGGCATCGGTCGTGTCTTTGGAGCGGACGAGGACGCGCAGCTCCCGGCCGGCCTGGATGGCAAACGCTTGGTCGACGCCCGGAAAACCGACGGCGATCGTCTCCAGCTCTTCCATCCGCTTGATGTAGCGTTCCAGGGTCTCGCGACGGGCACCGGGTCGCGAAGCGCTGCAGGCGTCGGCCGCGGCGACGAGCACCGTGTAGGGGTTCTCGATCCGCAGATCGTCGTGGTGGCCTAGCGCGGCGTGCACCACTTCGGGTCCTTCGCCGTAGCGTTTCAGCAGGTCGGCGCCGATCTTCGGGTGGCCTCCTTCCGCCTCGTGGTCGGCCGCCTTGCCGATGTCGTGCAACAGCCCGCAACGGCGGGCCAGGCGCGCGTCGAGCCCGATCTCTTCGGCCAGCATGCCCGCCAGAAAGGCGACCTCAATCGAGTGGCGGAGCACGTTCTGACTGTAGCTCGTGCGAAACTGCAGACGGCCGAGCAGATGGATGACCCGTTCGTGCAGGCCGGGGACGTCGGCCTCTTGGGCCGCTTCCTGGCCGAGCTTTTGCAGGTGCTGTTCCAACTCGGCCTGGGTGGCCGCGACGATCTCCTCGATCCGCGAGGGGTGGATGCGTCCGTCGGCGATGAGCTTCGCCAGGGCGATGCGAGCCACTTCGCGACGGACCATGTCGAAACCGCTGACGATCACCACGCCCGGCGTGTCGTCGATAATCACGTCGACGCCGGTCGCCTTCTCGAAAGCACGGATGTTGCGACCCTCACGGCCGATGATCCGCCCCTTCATGTCGTCGGTGGGGATGTCGACGGTGCTGGTGGTGGTTTCGGCCGTGTGGGTGGCGGCGTAGCGTTGCAGGGCGGTGAGCAGAATCTCTCGCGATTTCTCCTCGCAGATCGCGGCCGTCTGTTTTTCGTGCCGCATGACGATGGCGCCGGCCTTATGCTGCAACTCGGCCTCGAGCACGGTCAAGAGACGCCGGGTGGCCTCCTCCTGGCCCAGGCCGCTGATCTGATGCAGCGTGCGGCGCTGTTCCTCGAGGACCTTGTTCAGCTCCTCCTGGCGTCGGTTGTTCTCCTCGATCTTCTCGGCCAGCTTGCGCTGGTTGTTCTCCACCATTTTTTCCTGTTTGCGGAGCTGCTCGGCCTGCTGCTCCTGCGAGTCCTGCCGCTTGTCGAGCAACCGCTCGCGCTCGTGCAGCTCCTGGCGAATGACGCTCAGCTCTTTTTCGCCTTCGGCCCGCTGCTGGATGGCCGCCTCCTTGATCTCCAGCTCGGCCTCGCGGCGCCGGGCCTCGATCTCGCGGTCGGCCTTGTCGATTGTTTCGCGGGCCCGCGTCTCCGCATCTTTCTGGCGAAGATAGTCGTACCCTTTGAGCAGCAGGACGGCCGCCGTAAAAGTGGCGGCGATGAGGATGACGATCCCGGTGGTACCTAACATTGGTTCCCCTCGTTAAGCGGTCAAGGCGGGCGACGGCTCACGGCCCGGCCGTTGGCACGGTCATGGATTAACGAGTGAAAGCGCAAACGCGTCCCGACGACAGGCGGGTCGGGACGAGGCAGAGCACGGAGCCGTGCCGGGCACGGGCTTCGGCCGGATCGAAAAGACAGGGATGAGAAGAACCGTTATCGCCTGGGCCGCCGCTCGCTGGCGGCAGGTGAGCAAGGATGGGCGCGCAACACGGCCGCCGGAGGGCCTCCGATCGAGAAATGCAATCGCGCGGCCGGCACGAGAGCCCAGCCAACCACCCAACACAGCGCGGCGGCCGGCGTCACACGCGGGCTATTCGCGCAGCACAAAAAACTTTCAAACGGTGTCATCCAGCCGCAAAGGGACGGGGCGATGCGGCCGCAGGCGTCAGGCTCTCCCGCGCTGGGGTTGGCGCTGCCGTTGCGGACGACTTCGGGCTGAGGGACCTTCTTGGAGCCCGGAAGCATTCCGAGCAATTGCTGCAAGAGGATAATCAGTAGATGCATCGTACGGCCGACTTCTTTGTGAGCTGGTTCTCGCTACCTGCAACCGATCCAGTCGCAAACTCGCTGAACTCTTTTCCTCGGTTCTCCGGCCTTTCCGGTCGGCTACCGCGGGTTGTTCGCTAACACGTTCTTCATGGTACCAGAGTTTGAACCATCCGCAACCAAAAAGCGACTTTCGTGCCGCTGCGCTGTTTCCAGTTCGAGAGGTTCGAGTTCGGACGCGCATCAATCGTTTAACCGCGTTTAACCGGGAGCCAACGGCGACCGCGAGGCTGGAACGGGCCCCGCGGTCGCCGTTGGCTCTCGGTTAAGCTTGTTTTCCGCGGGTCGGTTCCGCTGAAATGCAGATGCGCCCGCCCCGTTGGTTCCAGTCAGAATGTCTTTTGTTATATTCAACAGACCGGCAGACGAGGGCGGCGATTCGACGGGGGCATCAGCCCGTGATGACCTGACCCTCTGGCGGCCCGATGCAGGACGCCTGCACCCAAACGGCAAACGAGGTACCAACATGGCGGCTGGAATTCTGCGGCGCACACTACTGGTGGCGGCGGTGGTTTCGGTTGGCGCGACGGCCGGTTCGGTGGCGGCCGATGTAGCGGCCGACAAGGCGGCTCTCGGCCGGTTGCAGGAGTTCGTGGGAAGCTGGCGAGGCGTGGGTCAGCCCCGCCGCGGATCAACGCAAGGCGCCTGGAAAGAAACGGCCGACTGCGCCTGGAAGTTTGCCGATGGCCGAGCCACCCTCGTCTTCGAGCTTCCAGAGGGAAAGTACTACCGGACGGCGACCCTGTCGCCCGGAACGGACGGCGGCACTTTCAACCTCGTCGCGAAGCGAGCCGACGATTCGGGTGAGGACCGTTTCTCCGGCAAGCTGGACGACAAACACGACCTGGTTCTTGTCGCGGCCGGCGATGAGGAGCGGCCGGCCAATGCTCCAGGGCGAATCACGATTCGCACCGTCGCCGAGGGCGATCGGTTGCTCGTGCTGTATGAGAAGCGAACGACCGGCGACCGCTACACGCGACTGGCCGAGGTTGGCTACACGCGGGCCGGTATCTCCTTCGCCAAAGGTTCGGGCGAGCCGGAATGCGTGGTGACCGGTGGGGTGGGGACGATCGCGGTGGAATACCAGGGAAAGAAGTACTATGTCTGTTGCACGGGCTGCCGCGACCTGTTCAACGACGATCCGGAAGGGGTGCTGGCAGACTTCCGGGAGCGCAAAGCGGCCGAACGTGAAAAGAGCGCCAAATGAGCGAAGTCAATCCGTACGCGGCCCCACTCGCTGCAACCCCATTCGACGCGGATGTTATCGAACCCCAGGGCGGCGTCTGGCGAGAGTTCAATACGCTGGTGATGTGGAAGGACGCCCAGCTTCCCGACCGCTGTATACGGTGCAACGCACCGGCCAACGGACGGCGGTTGCGGCGCACCCTCTACTGGCACCACCCGCTGCTCTGGCTGATTGTGCTGGTCAGTCCGCTGATTTACATCATCGTGGCCTTGATCGTCCGGCAGAAGGCGATCGTGGCCATCGGCATGTGCGACGACCACTACGCCCGCCGAGTCCGTTCCATTCTCGCCTGGTGGCTGATCACCGCGGCCTGCATCGGCATGTTCTGGTACGGCATCGTGAACCAGGCGGCCGCGCTCTTGCTGGCGTCGGTCGTCGTTTTCCTGGGCAACCTTTGCTTTGCCGTGGCTATTTCGCGCCCCGTTGTGCCGACCCGGATCGACGATCACTACGTGTGGCTCAAGAAGATTCACCCGGACTACCTGGCCCAATTCCCCGCGTTGACGAAGTGAGGTGTAGCTACGGCCTGATCGCTATCGCAACTTTTCCCCCAGGTTGCCGACCACTTCTACCAGCTCGCTCAAAATCATCCCCGTGGCGCCCCAGATGCGATGGCGGCCCCACACAAAGTGCGGCACGCTCAGTTCGATGCCGCGCTGACGCCGCGTGTGGCGTCCCCGATGCGATGGATCGATCAGGTGCGATAGAGGGACTTCCAGAAGCTCGCTTACTTCCTCGGCGCTCGGCCGAAACGGCGGACGCTGTGGAACAACCGCCACCCACGGCCTCACCAGGTATTCGCTCACGAAGACGTAAATCGGCGACAGCGCGCCCAGCAGCGACACCTCATCGGCCCGCACGCCAAGCTCTTCTTCGAGTTCCCGCAGCGCCGCCTGGGCGGTCGTCTCGCCCGGCTCGATCGCTCCCCCCGGCAGGCTGATCTGACCGGCGTGGGCGGGCAAAGTGGCCGGCCGCACCGTCAGTGGCAGGTGCCATTCGTCAGCGTGCGGATAAAAAAGGGCGATCACCGCCGCCTCGCGTGCCCGATGCGTAGGCGGACCGAAATGCCGCCCGTAGCAAAGGCCCGGCTCAAGCTGCCGTTGTACGGCCCGTCCCGGCAACGATGCCGCGGCGAGTCGAGCAGCCAGCACTTGCGGAAAATCACGATTCATCGGGCGTCAGGAATGCGCCAGTCGCAGTGGCGGATCATGGCCTATCCGTCGTTGTCAGCCGGTAAACGGCGTACGATTTGTTGCCGTGCAGTTTTGGCAGGTCCAGCGGCGGCTCGGCCTCGACGATCAGATAGTCCGCGCCGTATCGACGCCCCAATTCAAGCAGGCGCTCGGGTGACAGTTCGGTCAGCGAGTCGCGCCAACGTCTTTGGAACTCGGGGTGAGGCATGCCGTAGATGTCCTCCAGTCGCTGCCGCCAGCGGACGACGGTTACTGCGTCTTGCGGCAGGTCTTTCCACGAGACGACTTGGCCGCGACCGGCGTACCAGGTATATGTCTGCGCCATACGAGGCGTAATCGCCAGCGCCCCCTGCGGGCTGTGCTGGCCCATCCACTCGCATACATCACGCCAGTCGTCGTGATCGAGCACCTTGCCCGATTTGTCGGCCCGCGGAAGGTTGCCGAGCGGGTTGCCGGTCGCGTAGTCGTCGCGGGCGTAAAAGACCAGAGCACCACAGACCGCCAGCCAAAACGCGGCTCTTAAGTTCCGGCGGCTGGATTTTGAATCTTGCAGAGAAAGGATGGCGCTCAGGCCGATGCCAACCGGGAGCATCACGTCGGCCAGCCGGAACCAGTAGAATCGCAACAGGGCCGCACGGGCGTCAGGATAATTGGCGGTGACGACCGAAATGGCGAAACCGCAAAAGGCGATCGCGAGTGAGCCGACGACGAACGACCGCAGTTTCTGCAGACGCGGATTGTCGGTCCTGGCCCGGTTCATGACGGCCCAGGTGAGCAGCATGCACAGATACCGCAGCAGGAAGGGCCAACGAAACGACTGCGGCACGAGATGGTGCGGCAGGCGCTGAAAGACGTAGATCTCGTTCGCTTCCGCGACGATCTGCGGTTCGGTGTTCCAATTCAGCGCCAGCGCGGGGACGATGCCCAGCAAGGCCGCAAGCGCGCCGCACGCGATTCCCGGCCACAAGTTGCGCAACCGCGGCCGGTCGGGCGCAAGAAGCCAGCAGACACCCGCCGCGACCGCCGACCAGCCGCCGACAAGCACGTGCAGGGCCGAGGCCATTCCCAAAAGCAGAAGCGCCGTGTTCCAGCGGTTGCTGACCAACGCCGCGAGCGCCGCAAACACGAGCGCGTACGCCAGGCCCTTCGCCTCAAAACCGCCGATCACCCACTCCCCCGCAAGGTGGCAACCGACGTTGAAGATCAGAAAGAGTGCGGCGCTCGGCAGAGCCCACCCGACTCGCCCGACAACTGCCTGGCACAACCTTTGCCATGCCGCGGCGAGCAAGAGCCAGGTCGTCAGCCGCCCCAGCCAGGCGAACTGTGCCAGCGACATCCACCGCGTCGGCCACCCGCAGGTCAAATAGAAGACCCAATGCGTGTCGTTCGATTCAAAGAAGAAATCCCCCTTGGCCCAGTCGTGGTTCCAGAAGTGCCTGGCCTTGCCCAGGTAGTGGGGTTCGTTGACCTCGGGTGCCGGCCAGCCCGCCTGCAGGAAAAACACGGCGAGCACCAGCGCAATCTCCAGGGCGGCGGCCCATCGCCGAAATGGAGCTTCGCTGCTCTCGCCGGTTGAGCTCATGCTGGAACGTCTTGGTGCTTCGGTCTTGGGTCTTAGGTTTTGGACGGTGGGATTCCCGATCCTAAGACCAAAGCCCAAGACCGAAGACCCAAACCCAATCTCAAACTATAACGTAGCCTTCCCTTGCCTGCGCGCGGCATCGGCTCCTATCATTCGTTCATGGCCAACACGTCTCCCGGCCGCAAGCTGCGCGATGCGGTCGCCGAAGCGACGATTCAAGTCCCCGGTGCGTTTAACGCGCTCGTGGCCCACATGATCGAAGATATGGGCTTTGAAGCGGCCTACCTCTCGGGCGCCGCCTTCTCGGCTGGCGAGTTGGCGTTGCCCGACATCGGGCTGTTTACCCTTTCGGAACTGGCCCAGCAGACGGCGCGCCTTACGCGCGGCCTGGGGATTCCCGTGATCGTCGACGCCGACACGGGCTTTGGAGAGCCGGTGAACGTCGAGCGGACCATCGTCGAGTTGGAAGCGGCCGGCGCCGCGGCAATCCAGCTCGAAGATCAACGTCTGCCCAAGCGGTGCGGCCATCTGTCGGGCAAAAGCCTCGTGCCGGTCAACGAGATGTGCGCTAAACTGCGGGCGGCCGTTTCGGCCCGCCGCGATCCCGACCTGGTGATCATCGCGCGAACCGACGCCCGCGGCGTGGAGGATTTTGAGTCGGCGGTCAGCCGCGCGCGGCGGTACCTGGAGGTTGGGGCCGACTGGATCTTTCCCGAGGCGCTCACCGAAGAGGAAGAGTTCGCCGCGTTCGCACGCGAGATCGACGCCCCCCTGGTGGCGAACATGACGGAGTTCGGCAAAAGTCCCTTGCTCACGCTCGACAAGCTGGCCGAGTTGGGCTACGCGGCCGTGCTCTACCCGGTCACCTTGCTGCGCGTGGCCATGAAAGGGGTCGAAGCCGCCTTGGCGATGCTGGCGGCCGACGGCACCCAGCGCGAGCTGCTCGACCTGATGCAGAGCCGCCAGGATCTTTACGATCTGCTTCGCTACAGCGACTACGAGACCCGCGACCGCGCCTTTTTCGGAAACGAGCCGGAAGAGAAACCTCATTGACGCGCCAAGCACCGAGCGCCCTGGCCGTTCTTCTCGGTGCATCTGATCGGACGCTTGGTCACCGCGCGGCGCGCTTCAGGTCGGGTGTCTGCAGTTCCTGGAACAACCCGATCAGTTCCGCGGCAATTCGGTCCAGATCGTGGTGCCTCTCGACGTGCTCTCGTGCGGCCGCCGCCAGCTTGCGGCGCAACGATGCGTCGGCCAGCACAGCGACCAACGCGCCGGCCAATTGCTCGTCGTCGTCATGGTCGAACAGTAACCCGTTGACGCGATCTTGAACCACGTCGATGTTTCCCGGCACGCGCGTCACGACGGGACACAGGCCACCGGCCATCGCTTCCAACAGGGCGTTGGAACAGCCTTCGCTGGGCGAGGGGAGGACGAACGTTCCGGCCCGTCGATGGGCCGCAGCCACCTCGGTGACGTGCCCCAGAAACTCGACATCGTTGAGCTTTTCGTCTCTCGCTATCCGACGCAGCTCAGCATCCAGCGGTCCGTCCCCCGCGATCAACAGCCGGTAGCGTCCCTCGGCGTTGACCCGCTTCCAGGCGCGCAGCAGAACTTGCGGGTTTTTGGCCGGCACCAGTCGCGACAGGTATAAAACGGTCCGGTCGCGATCAGCACACCCGTCGTCGCAGGGCCTGAACCGCTGGAGATCGACGCCGTTCGTCGAGCGAACGATTGCTTCTTCGCGGCAGCCGAGCTCGTGCAACTCATCGTGCCCCTGCTGCGAAAGAGCGATGAAACGCGAATTGTTGAGCACCATGCGCCGCAAGAAGGGGCCGCCGCGAGCGGCCAGAATCTGCTGTACGTCGCCCTCGCGGCCGGTGGAGGCGGCAAATGCGACAGACGGCTTGCTGACGACGCGGCTCACGAAGCCGGTGGCGACCGACTCCCAGGGAAGTTGGCCGGCGACCATGACGTCGAACCGCCGCGCTCGCCGGAGAAGTTGTGTCGAGAGGCTGCCGATGAAGGTGGCGCCGAAGGCCGGACCGACCGCGGCCGTATGGATCACCCGGTTGATCTCCACTCCGTCGACCTCTTCCCGCCGATTGCTGCCGGGCAATACGCGCGTGAGCACGAACGGCTGGTGCCCCAGCCGGGCCCAGCGCTCGGCGAGCTGCTGCATCTTCCGCTCCGCCCCGCCCACGACGGGATGGAAATGCGACAGGCAAACAGCAATTCTTAGTGTCCCGGTCACAAGAGTCGCGCGGCTGGTGTTGAGTCCTGTTCAGGAGTGCCGCATTTTACGCTCCGGCCCAGTTGGAGGTTCCAGCTTCGCGCTCGCCGGTGGCTCTCGGTTAAACGATGATGCACGTCGAACTCGAAGAGCTCCCGAACGGTCCACCACGCTAAGATGGGTCTGAAGCGGCCTCGTTCGTGGTTCCCCAGACGGTCTCCAGAAGGTTGCAGCCGGCCGGATCGACGTCCTTCAGCTCCGAACGCACGAAGGGGTAAAAATCGTTTGTGCCGAAGTAGGCTTCGCTCGACTCGGCGAAATACTCCTGCGGGTTGGTCAAGGCGTAGTGCCGCTCTCGTCGCCCGTTGATGTGCAGCACCGATTCGTAGGCTTTCGACTGCGACACGCGCTCGAAGGCGCCGCGCAACTGGGCGTTCTCAAATCCGTCCGCGAGGAATTGGTGGTGGTAGGCGTGGGCCAGCTCGTGGAACACCATCCACGGCTGATCGTGCGTCCAGCTCAAAAAATTCCTGGCGTTCGCCAGCTCGACGGAACGGGCCTTGTCGGGATTCATGTCGTGCTCGCGGAGCCAGCCCGGATCGGGGTGGTAGCACATGCACGGATGATGGGGCTCGGCTTCTTCCACCCAGATCTTGACCTGCCGTAGCTTGCCGACCGCCCGCGGCGGCACGTTGCGGGCGATGAGGTAGAGCTGCTGCCGCAACAGCGCGAGCGTGTCGGTCGAAAGTTGCTCGTTGCTCCGGCGAAACGACCTGTTGACCAGCACCGTCCAGCCCTCGATCGTCTCTCTGGCGTAGGCTTTGGTGGACTCGTACTGAGGGGGCGCGGATGTAGCCGGCTGTTGGGACCAGGCTTTGACGGGGCTGACGAGGCCGGCCACCGCCGCAGCCAGAAACCAGGCTACCGGCTTGATCGCCTTTCGCTCCGCCAAAGGACGCCCAATTTCGGGACGAACGGCAAGAAGGGGGTCGGCGCAGGCTGACATATCAAACCATACCTTACAGCGTCGGACCGATGCTCCAGGGCGCGAACTCCTCCTCGCCGACGCCGAGCAATTCGCTCTTCGTCTTGCTGCCGCTGGCGACTTCGAGCACGTACTCAAAGATCCGCCGGCCGACTTCCTCAACCGGGGTGCCGTCGAGGATCACGCCGGCGTCGATGTCCATGTCTTCGATCATCCGCTGGTACATGGGCGTGTTGGTGGCGATCTTGATCGAGGGGGACGGTTTGCAGCCGAAGCAACTTCCCCGGCCCGTGGTGAAAGCGATCACGTTGCAGCCGCCGGCCACCAGGCCCGTGACGCTGACGGGATCGAAGCCGGGCGTGTCCATGAACACAAAGCCTTTGCTCGTCACCTGCTCGCCGTAGTGATAGACGCCGGCCAGCCCCGTCGAGCCGGCTTTGGTCACGGCGCCCAGCGACTTTTCGTAAATGGTCGTCAGTCCGCCTTCCTTGTTCCCTTGCGACGGATTGTTGTTCAACTCGGCGCCGAACATGGCTGCGTAGTGCTCCCACCAGCGAATCCGTTCGGCCAGCCTTTCGCCGATGGCACGCGTCTTCGCCCGACGCATGAGCAGATGCTCGGCGCCGTAGACTTCCGACGTTTCGGCCAGCACGGCCGTGCCGCCGGCCGCCACGAGCAGGTCGCTGGCGACGCCCAGCGCCGGGTTGGCGGTGATCCCCGAACTGCCGTCGGACCCCCCACAGTTGAGTCCCAGCACGATCTCGCTGGCCGGAATCGTCTCGCGGTGCACGTCGTTCACCGCCGGCAACATTTTGAGAATCTCGCGGTGGGCCGCTTCGATCGTCTTCGCCGTACCCCCGCAATCCTGCATCGTCAGCACGGGAGGCAGCTTCCGGCTCGACCCGTTGCCGGCCAGGCCGCTGATCTGCACCAATCCGGTCCTTTCAACCAGATAGGGCAGTGAAGCCGTCTCGCAACCGAGCCCGATGAGCAGATATCCTCCGACGTTGGGGTGTTTTGCAAAGCCGGCCATCGTGCGGGCGAGCTGCTCGTGGTCTTCGCCGCCGTACTGCATGCCGCAGCCCCCTTTGTGCGTCAGCGGCAGGATGCCGTCGACGTTGGGGAAATCTTTGAGAATCCGCTCGTCGAAGCGGTGGGCGACGTATTTGCTGACCGAAGCCGAGCAGTTAACGTTGGAGATGATGGCGATGTAGTTGCGCGTGCCGGCGCGGCCATCGGCGCGGCGATAGCCTTGGAAGGTGCGGCCCGCGATGGGGGCCGGGTCGCGGGGGACGTCGGTCGCGTACTCGTACTCGCGCGAAAACGCGCCCGCCTCGACATTGTGCGTGTGGACCCAGTCGCCCGGCTCGATCGGCTCGGTGGCGAAACCGATCGTCTGGCCATAGCGGTAGATCCGGCCCCCTTTGGCGATGCTCGTTAGAGCGATCTTGTGTCCCATCCGCACCGCCCCGCTCAGCCGCACCGTCTTGCCGGCGGCCGTGACTTGCGTGCCTCCTTCGAGATTGCGGGTGGCGATACAGACGTTGTCATCGGGGTGAAGCAGAACCACAGTGGCGGCAGGCAAAGACGCGGCGGGCATAGGCGGAAAAGGATGGGGCAAGCAAAGGGGGAAGGAGAATGAGAAGGCGGTCAGGCCATCTCCTGCCAGCTTACCGGTGGCCATGCCGCGCCGCAATCTGACCGTTTGCGGATACCGATCCGTTTGGCCGGTTCAAAGAGAGAAATGGGCCTTCCCAAGAACCGGCATGGTGGTCCAGGCGTACCGCCTGCCCGGAGGTGGCCTTACTGCTTCGTAGCGGCGCATCGTCGGCAGAGCCGACACGAGGTTCCCAGTGACTTAACTGCCGTTTAAGAACGGCCGCATCCGTTCGACGTCGAAGGGCTCGATCAAAAGCACGGTTTTGCCTGCTCCGAGCGCCGTCTCGTAGGTCTTTTTACCGGTGACTTCCAGGACGCGATCGACTCGCATAGTCGAATCGTCCGTAGCGTTTGACATATCGATGCCCTTGAGCCAGAAAGTTGGCGCCCGGAGAGAATCGCCTCCAATACTCAAGTCCTCGACCGTGGCGATCACCTCCGTGTCGTTAACAACCTGGATAATCCTGACGTTGTGCCTTTCCTTGAGCGATTTGTCTGACCCGAATTGTTTAACGAGTTGTCGCTCATGGCCGGAGAGCGGCTCGCCGCGGCTGATGCGTCCGGCGGCTACCAGCAGCCGGAAAGAGCGGTAGCGTGCCGACTTGTCCAACTTCGAATTCGATCGGAGGCCAAACCGTTAGGTCGTCGGACGGGGCTTCCTCATCCGGCTCGTTTGCTTTTT
Organism: Pirellulales bacterium; assembly: GCA_035550375.1. Classification (GTDB taxonomy): domain Bacteria; phylum Planctomycetota; class Planctomycetia; order Pirellulales; family JAICIG01; genus DASSFG01. The sequence goes on from DASZPH010000092.1 coordinate 69,696, forward strand.
TCTCTACCGCCTCGGCGAGTTTGCGTTGCAGGTCCTTGAGAAGCTTCTGTGATGCAGCCGCCTTCCTCTTGAATGTGGTACGCTCGCGGGGATTGCGCGTCGATTTCTGGTTGCTTTGTAGTTCGTCAAGGTGCTTTTCTTCAGCCGCGATGGCCTTCTGAAGCGCACGTACCGGATCTTTGTCCGGTTTATCATACGAGTGATCGAAGAACTGTTGGTCGGCGTTTCTGGCCCCTTCCGTGCGAACCAACCATTTCTGTCGTTTATCCCAGATCGCTTTTAACCGCTCGAGTGAATCGTCGGCCAGTACGACGCTCCCCACAAGGCAAAACGCAACTGCCAAAGTCCAGCGCATGGGTCCGTCTCCATGTAGCACAAGGGCTTTGCCGATCGCTGCCCCGATCACGGCCGCGACGGATACCGTAAAACCCGAGAACAGGTGGTGAGCCATCGCCCACCCCCTTGGGTTACTGCCGTTAGCCTAGCGGTGGCAGCAGCTCTTTGTAACCGGATTATCGAGGTCACCTGCGGAGGCAGCCAGAATATATTTTCTGCGGCGGGTATCGTAGGCTAATGCAGGATTCGTACGAGCGCCTAACCCAACTTCAACGCAATCAGGGAGTCACCCCTCAACATGCGCGCCACTCACGCGCATCTCAAATCCTCAGATTCTAAAAAGGACAAGGTGGCCGCGTACTCGGTCCTGGCTCTGGCGGTGGCCGTGGCGATTGTGGGCGCCCGGGATCACGCGGGAGGATGGAACGACGGCAGCCGGCTGGCCACCGTTGAATGCCTGGTCGACGCCCACACCTGGGCCATCGACCACTCCGTGTTCGTCGACGTCCCCTACGACCGGCTGGAGGGCGACGAGCCTTTTCCCTACGCGAGAGACGAGCTCGACGCCTGGATTCGCGGCACCCAGGATAAGGTCCTCATCGACGGACATTACTACTCGCACAAACCACCCGTCCCCGCCCTGCTCATGGCCGGTTGCTACGCCGCCTGGGAGGCATGCACTGGCGGCACGGCCCGCGATCGTTGCGACGAATTCTGTTGTTGGATGACGCTCATCTCGTCGGGTGGGGCCTATGTGATCGCCGTGGTGACCATGTTCTACCTCGGCGGCGCGCTGGGGCTGTCGCTCGCCGACCGGTTGCTGCTCACTGGCAGCTTCGGCCTGACGACGGTCGCCCCCGTCTATTCACGGAACGTCAACGACCATATTTTGCTGCTGGTCGTGGCCACTTTGCTGGCGATCAACCTGCTGCGACTAGCCCAAACGTGCAGTGAAGGCACCTGGCGGCGCGACTGGCTTCGGGTTGCGGGCCTCGGCGGACTGGCCGGTCTGGGCTACACCATCGATCTGGGGGCCGGACCGATGTTGCTGGCGGCCACGTTCGTTTTGGTGGCGTTGCGTCTTCGCGGACAAGTGACCGGGATCGGACTTTTTTTATCTGGCGCCCTTCCGTGGGTATTGTTGCACCACGCGCTCAACTACGCGATCGGCGGCACGCTTGCCCCGCTGGGTTCGACGGCCGAATTCTTCGACTGGCCCGGGACGCCTTTTCAGCGCGAGACGCTGACCGGGTTTTGGAACCACGCTTCCCTGCGAGGCTTCGCCTTCTATCTGGCGGCCATGCTCGCCTCCCCGGAACGCGGCTTTCTGACGCACAACCTGCCGCTTTTGTTGCTCCTTCCGGGAATGTTTACGCTGTACCGGCGCCGCGTGGCCGAGTGGCCGGAAGTGTTGGCGCTAGCCGGTTGGGCCGCGGGCACGTGGCTGCTATACGGCGCCCTCTCGGTCAACTTCTCGGGCGATTGCTGTTCGATCCGCTGGTTCGTACCCCTGCTGGCGGCCGGCTACGTACCCTTGGGCGTTCTTGTGCGAGACAGCAGCGGTTACCGCCGTGGGCTGCGGCTGTTGTCGGCCGCCGGGCTCCCCCTTGCCGCCATGATGTGGTGGCAAGGCCCGTGGTCGGAGCCGCAGACTCGCTACTTCATTCTCTGTGAGCTGGCGGGCGTGGCCATCTGGCTCGGCTGGTGGTTCTTTGGGTGCTTGTCAGCTATTTCAGGCTTCAGCCGCAACTCGCGGTGACTTGCGGCCGGGGTCGCTAACCTCGCCCCGTCGCGGCTGGTGGTGACGAGGCGAAACGCGCTACTTGATCGCCCAGATCCGCACGGCGCCGTCGCGGCCGCCCGAGGCGAGCCGCGTTCCATCTCGATTGAAGGCCAGCGAGTGAACCGCTGCCTTGTGTCCAAGATAGGTGCCCAGCAGCTCGCCCGTCTCGGCGTCCCAGAGCTTGACCTCCCCCTCGTGGCCCCCGGTCGCCAGCTTTGAACCGTCCGGGGAATAGACCACCGCCCAGATGTCGCCCTCGTGCCCTTCCCAAGACTTGGCAAGTTCGCCGCTCGCCGCGTCCCACACGCGCACGCTTTTGTCCCAGCCGGCTGACGCGAGGCGTCGTCCGTCGGGCCGGAAGGAAACGCTGTACACGGGGGCCGTGTGCCCTTCCAACTGAAGCTTCGGCGTGAGCGTCCTGGCGTTCCACAGGCGTACCACCTTGTCGCTCCCTCCCGTCGCCAGCGTCGCGTCGTCGGGCGAAATCGCGACGGCGTAGACGGCGCCGGGATGGTCCGTCTGTAAAACGGGCTTGGCGGAGTCGACGGACCAGACGTGCAGCCCTCCTTCCCGCCCGCCGGCAAACAGGGTTCGGTCGTCGTGGGCCACGGCAAATCCGCGGACCCCGTTCGGGTGTGCAAACGATTTGAAGCCTCCCAAGTCTGACAGGTTCCAGAGCTTGACCTGACCGTCGTCGCCGGAGGTCGCCAGCCAGTCTCCGTTGCTGGAGAACTTCGCGTTCCAGACGACCCCCCGGTGCGCCTCGAACTTGGCCTTCACGGTGGCGGTCTGTAGATCCCAAAGCCGAACCAAGCCGTCTTCCACCGCCATGGCGACCGTGTCTCCCTCCGGACTGAAGGCCACGGACCAGACGCTGCCGGCCTTGGCGCTGAGCACGTGAACCGGTTCGGCAGACGAGACCGCTGCGGCGGCCGCTCCGTAGTGACGCGCCAGAAACTTCCCGCCGGCCAGCCCGATCGCCAGAAACGCGGCGCCGACTCCGCCGGCGATCCAGCGGGTCCGCCTGGCCCGCCTCTTGGCCGCCTCCTGGCAGACCGTCGGTACTTCTTCCGACGACGTCTTCATCAAGGCCCATTCGTAGTCGAACAGCTCGGCAAGCTGGGCCGCGGTCTGAATGCGGTCGGCCGGCTTCTTGGCGAGCAATCGATCGATCGTCTCGGCAAGCCAGCCTGGGATCACGGGGTTCAACTCCCGCACGGGACGCGGCTTCTCTTCCGCCACTTGCCGTAAGATGACGAGCGCGGAATCTCCGGCAAATGGGGGTCGCCCGGCGCACATCTCATACAGCACCGCGCCGAGGCTGAACAAATCCGACCGCTGGTCCGCCTCCTGCCCCATGACCTGCTCCGGCGCCATGTAGAGGGGCGTGCCGGAAACGAACCCGGATTGAGTGAGCTTCACGTCGTGCATCGCGCGGGCAAGACCGAAATCGGTTAACTTGACACGATCGTGCGGCGCCTCCAGCAGAATGTTCCCCGGCTTGATGTCGCGATGGATCAGTCCTTGGGAATGGGCGGCTTCGAGGCCGTGCGCGGCCTGCATCCCGATCCGCACGACCTCGCGAATCGGCAATAAAGGCTGGCGCTGGAGACGCTGTTCCAGCGATTCGCCGCTGACGAGTTGCATCACCATGTAGGGCAGGCCGCCCTCACCCGATTTCTCCACCTGGTGCACGGCCACGACGTTCTCGTGCGTGATCGAGGCCGCCGCCCGCGACTCGCGGCAGAACCGCTGCCGGGCGACGTCGTCGCTCGCCAGCTCGGGGTCGAGTATCTTGATGGCGACGTGGCGGTGTAGGCGGGAATCGAACGCTTCGAGGACCACGCCCATTCCGCCCCGGCCAACGACGCGCATCACGTCGAACTGTCCCAGGCGTCCCAGATAGGCCGCATCGCTTGGCAGAGCAAGAAAATCAAGCGCGACCTCGCGGCTGCGTGTGGCGACGCGCGCAACCGGTGGGCTATCCGCCCCGATTGCGTTTAGCGCCGGCCAGTATGCCGACGTGGCCTCGGGCTCAGCTTGCTCGAGTTGTTTGCACACGCTTGACAGGCGCGTACCGTCGGTGGCGAGCTCTTCCAATCTCACCTGGCAGCACCCGCACGCGCCGAGGTGGTCGGTGCATTCCTGCTGACGCTGCTCGGACAACGAGCCGTCAAGAAGCTGACGCAGTTCGTCCGGTTCAGGACACTTGGTTGCGGTGTTCATCGACTCCCTCTTCCTGCCGTTCAATCGCGTCGACCTCTTCTTTTAAACGCGCCAGCACCCGGCTCTTGGCGACGTAAACTGCTCCCGGCGAGATGCCGACCTCGCGGCCGGCTTCGGCCGCCGCCACGCCTTCGACCGCCGTCAGCCAGAATGCCCGCCAGGTCTTTTCCTGAAACTCGCCCTGGATGCGACGCATCGCCAGCGACGCCACGCGCCGCTGATACTCGGCTTCCCATTGGTCGGCGCCGTCGTTCGGATCGGGCTGGTTGTCGAGCAGACGGCTGGTGGTCGAATCGCCCGAAGCCTGGGGCCGGATGCGGCGGGCCGAAAGAAAACTGAAGACCTTGTTGCGTGTGATCGTAAACAGCCAACCGCGAAAGGTTCCCTGCTGCCGGTCGTAGTCGAAACGGCCGATGGCGTTCATGACCGCACGCATGACGTCCTGCATCAAGTCGGCCGCGTCGGCGTCCTGCAGCCCGCGGCTGCGGGCAAAGCTGTAGACCATCGGGCCGTAGAGCCCGAGGAATTCGCGCCAGGCGGCGTGGTTGGAGCCGTCGCGGAGCTGCACGAGCAAGCTCACTCGGGTTAGCGGGGAGTTGTCCACGGCCATGCTTCCACCTGAACGTGTCGTTCGCCGTCGATCTGTTGACCGCGGCCCGCCTCCTGCGCGTCAATCCCCATGATACGCCTTGACGCTCATGTGGACGAGGGGCCGCACTTCTGACTAAGCGTAGGTAGGTAGACATGGTTCGTCCCACTGGCGTTCGCGCGCGGCTCAGCTCGCGCCACAAAACTTTGTTTTGGCAAAATAGGAGATTTTCTAGCCCCGATTACTCACCGACCCCGTAGACTTGCGCGCAGACCGTGCCGACACTAACCCGAAGCGTGAGCGAGGCAACTTGCGTCGTGCTCCTCGCTTACGCTTCGCGCTTGGTAAGTGCCGGCTGGTGGTTCGCCGGAAAGCTTCGCCAGGCAATCTACTAAGGAGTACTCCTCGCGGGCGGCGTTCTTACACGCGCTGCGCCGACGGCGCGGGCGGCCCAAGAGATTTTCCGAAAGAGAGGTGTCGTCCAGCCTTACCGCTTCGCGCCCGCCCTCAAAACGTCGCGGCCCAGCGGATTCCATACACGTTCAAATCGGGGAGGGGCGCGGGAAGGATCCAACGCTCGTAATTGAACATGAGCAGGCTGTTGCCTGTGAGCTGGTAGTTGATTCCCCCCGTGGTCCGCTTGACGTCGAAATTCCCCGTTGGAATCGTGCTCCCTGGCGGTGGTACGACACTGCGATGGTCGAGAAGGTCGTAGCGCACCAGATAGCTCCACTTCGATTTCTTGTGAAATCGGACTTCGCCTTCCATATACATGCCGCCGACGTGCTCGCGGGCGACGAGTTGACCGGGCAAGGAGACAATCCGGTCGGTGTCCCGGTTGGCGTATTCGATCTGGAAGCGCAATAGGTTCTCGTAGTGGGCGCTCAGGTCCAACCCATAGATGCGATAATAAAGGCCCTGGGAGTGCGGGCCGGAACCGCTATCGTCGTTGAAGCGTCCGGCCGTCAGCGAGCCCCCCAGGCGCACATATTGGTTGCCCAGCGTGGCCCGTGTCCCCACGGCCGGCTCTTTATTGCCCGTCACGTAGTTGCGGCTGTCATAGAAGTCGATACCGGTCGAAGTGCCGCGCAAACCGTTGACCACATAGGCATCGAGGGTGGCCGTGATCTTCTCGATCACCGGCACCGCTAGATTGAAATTCGCCCCTTGGTCGGCGTAAGGCATCGGCAGGACCGGATCACCGATGTCGCCGGGGAAGACACGCTGCCCCATCGTGAAGATGAGCGGCGTGGCCACCGTCCGGTAAGCGCCCGGATTAACCTGCGACGAGAACGCGCCGAAGGGGACGATGAAGCGGCCGGCATCGACGATCGCTTTGACGGGCGAATCGCGGTGGCAGATCAGGTTTACCAGATCGACGCGCAGCGCCGCTTCGACGAGTTCGATGCGATGGCCGTTGCCAGGCTCATTGTGACAGGTGACGCAGGCCGTAACCCGCCCGGACAGAGGACCCTTTCCCTGCCAGTTAGCCCCAACCCAGGTCTGCGGGAAGAAGCCGGGGAGTTCCATATTGTCGTTCCCCTCGCGCCAGGTGGGGGAGAAGACGGCCCATAGCGAAAGCTGCTGTTCGTCCACCGTCGGTGCCGCCGCGGCCCCGCCGCCACCGGTCGGGGTGCTGAGCGAGGCCAGGTAGGTGGCGATTGCTTCCCAGTCGCCTTGAGGCACGTCGGCACCGCTCTTGCCGGCCATTCTTCGTACGGTCGCGCGCCAGCCGGCCAGGTCTTTCACTTTGCTGGTCGAGCGCTCGGCGTCGTGGCACTGGGTGCAGGCATTCTGGAAGGCCGTGCTGCCGCGCGCCACCAGAGCCCGATCGAAACCGCTCGTGGCCGGCGCAGCGTCCGAGGCGGCGGGCGCTGGCGATGTGTCTGGCTGGGCTTTGCGCCTGGAACTGGCGACGGCCGCACTTGGCCGTTCCGTTCTCTCAGCCTGATTACGATCTGCGACTGAATCATCCGGGGGCGCCACGGGTAGCGGCGCCCTCTCCTCAGCGGCCGAGGGCGTCTTCTGGGGACTCGTTTCCGCGGTCGGCGGAAGACGTCGTGGCGCGGCATGGTCGCTTGCCGCCGCCGGCTCGTCGAACCAGGCCTTGCCTGCCGTGATGTCCTGGCCGACGGCTCCCCGCACGGCTACGGCGGAGACGGCCAGCGCCAGGCATGTTACCCATCCTGCGGAACGCAAACTGTCACTCCCGGCTGCGGCGCCCACCTCATGCGGACACTCACCTTATGTTGATCGAATTGCTTTGGGCAAACCTTGACGAAAATAACGAACAAAATGGCACATGAAACTAAGCCCGCTCGTCCAGGCCTACGCAGACTGCTGGTTAGAGAATTGGCCGCTGTTCAAGATCAGCGTCTGGATGTCGTCCCAGCCGGTCCCGCCGGAGAGCGAGGCGAAGAAGGAGTCGTTCGCCTCCGGGGCGTTCCCCGATCGCCCCTGCAAATAGAGGTTCTCCCAGCCTCCGCCCGTAAGCTCGGCCAGGGCAGTCGAGCCCGTTCCCGCCTGAGTGCCGGCTGCGGCAGGGCTTGCGCCCGCCGGGAAAACCGCGTCGAGCAGATGGTGCTCGGCTTCCGGCGTGCCGAGCAGGTCGTCAGCGACGGCATCACGGTTGGTTGCGCCGCGAATAGCCAGATCGTTCGTCCAGAAGTTGAGCCCCGTCGGATCGGCCGCGCGGCCGAGAAGGTCTTCGTACATCGTGTTGATCCAGCCTTGCGACGTGCCCCCCGACTTGACGAACAATTCGTCCGAACCGAGAAAGGCGGCGAGGATCGACTTTTCGTCGGCGCTGCCCGCATGGCCACCCGGCGTGCCGGGGTTGCCCATCTTGGCGGTCCAGAAGGCCATGCCGGACGCATCGGGTGCGCGGCCCAGAAAGATCTCATACAGACTGGTAATGAAATGGCTCTTGTATTCGGGCGAATTCAAAAAGCCCTGAATGACTTCGGCGCGGGTGACGGCGTTGTTCTGTGGGCTGAGCACGCCGATCCAGAAGGCGTCGCCTTGAGGTTCGGGCTCGCGACCCAGCAGTTCGCGATACAGGTTCTGCACGAACGTCTGCATCGTGCCGTCTCCCGCTGCGCCGGCCAGGTAGCCGATATTCGTCGGGACCGGCGGAGGCGCGCCGGAGCCGATCGCCGTCGTGGCGCTGCCCGTCTGCGTGGCCCCGTTGAACGTCAACGCGGCCGTGTTGGTGACGTTTGTGCCGTTGAGCGATGCGGCCGGCGTAGCCGTAATCGTCAGCGTTTCGCTGCCGGTGCCGGCCGCCAAAGAGCCCAGGGTGTCCGTGACTGTGCTGCCGTTGACGCTGACCGTGCCTGCCGGGTCGACCGCCGTGATGTTCGTCAAACCGGCCGGTAACGTATCGGTCAGTGTGGCGCCGCTGGCCGCCGCGCCACCGCTGTTAGTAACGGTAACGGTGTAGGTCAGCGGTGTGCCCGGTTGGCCGTTTGCGGGTCCCGCCGCAGCAACGCTGAGGCTGGCCGTCGGCGTCCCCGTCACGCTGACGGTGAAGGTGCGCACCACGGTATCCGAGCCGCCGTTGGCCGTGCCGCCGCTGTTCTTGACCGTCACCCTGATATGGGCCGTCCCCTGGGCTCCGGCCACGGGCGTGTAAGTGAGGGTGCCTGTGGCGTTCGGGCTGGCGTAGTTGACGGTCGGATTTGGAATGAGCGCCGTGTTGTCGCTGGCGGCCGTGACCGTGATCGTCTCCGTCTGGCCCGGCCCGGCCGAGATGCCGGTGAGACTGATCGTTTGCTGTCCCGAGTTGGCGGGAATCGGGGCCGGGTCGGCGATCGGGTCGATCGTGGGGGGCTGGTTGGCTGGCGTGCTTGAGACAGTGACCGAACGGGTCTGGCCCGCCAGATTGGTCTCTGAATTGTGGCCGGTGGAGAGGGCGAACGTGTTGAAGTCGCGCATCAGCGAGTTCACGCCGTCGGTCGGCATCTGTGCGGCCGTGAACGAGAACGAATCGACGTCGGCGTAGTCGAACGTGTCGCCGGCCGGGTTGAAGAAATTATCGGGGACGATGTAGTCCGGCGTCACCGCCCCGGGCAGGGCCGCGTAGCTTTGCGTGCCGATCAGAAAGTGTGTGTTGGCGGTGGCGTCGGTCGAGAGGTTGGCGGGAAAGGTGAACGTATTCTCGTTGCTGCTGATGAAGTGTCCCGCCGTATGGTTTTCGCCGTTGGCCGGATCGTGCAGCTCGATGAACTGCACCTTGCCGTCGGCGCTGGAAAAGACCTGATCGATTTTCCAGAGATGAAACGTGAGGAGCCGGCGTTCTTCGCACTGCTCCAGCGCGAAGCGACGAAAACGGCGACGACCGTTTGCGGGCGATCTGCGGGGCGCGTGTGGACGCGCGTCGTGGGGTGGTCGGCGAGTGGGGCGAAGGGCGCGCGCCGCGAAGTCGATCAAGGCGTGAAACATGGCTCGTGTTCCGTAAGACGTGGCAAGCAACTGGGAATCGGAGATCGAGGGAACGTGCGGCGACAGCACGGCCCGAACGGGCCGAGGAAAATCGCCGGATATGGGTAATCATTCCCAATCCGCGTGCGAACCGACTGGATTCGCCTTGGCGGCTCTCCAGCCGGCGCACGTTTCCCGATCTCCCACGTTGGGCGCGGATCATTCCACGGGGCGATCCGCTACAAAAAGGAACGTAAGAGGCGAGTCATACCGGGCGCAAAAACAGCGTCACCGGTTTTCCTTTCCTCGCCAACAACGTCGCTGGAAACGCCACGCCATCAGATGCCTCCGGCAAACTCCTGAGAGCCGAGGATCAAAGCGATAAGCTGCTGCTCCGTCATACCGCTGGCAAGCGCCCTCTCAAAGGTGGTGACCGCGCCGGGGTCGGCGGGACGGCCAAGGAAGGCCTCAAAATCGCTCTGAATCAGATCATTAAGGAATTCCGCGCTTCCGAACAAGGCGGCCGCCACGTCGAATCGCGCGGTAGCGTTGGTCAGCGGCAGTTGGCCGAAGAACGCCGAGGCCCCCGGATCGACGCTGCGATTTAGCTCGTCCTGGAAAAGTGCGCTCAAAAAGGTCTGGCCATCACCGCTGCCTCGGACCCGGAAGTACTCTGGCGAGCTGACGATCAGATCCCGCACCAGATCGGTCGAGCCACCCGTGGCCATGACGTGGCTGAAGAAGTTGACGGCATTGGTTTCGGCGCGGCGGTGCAAAAGCTGCTGGAACAGGGTCTGAACCTCGTCGGCCAGGAATTCGGCCGACTGTTCGATGGCGGCCACGATCGCGCTGGCGGGCGTTCCACTGTCGAGCAGCCCGGCGAAGAAGGCCAAAGCGGCGTCGTCGGCGTCCCGATCGAGTAGTGCCTGGAAGATCCTTTCGAGGAGCCGCTCGTGATCGCTGCCGACGACGATCTGCGAGGTCGCACTCGTTTTGCTGCCACCTTCATCGCTGATGTTGACCGTGATGGTGTCGCGCGCCGGCTTGCGGTAAGCGTGAGTCCCCGTCACGGTGAAAGTGCCGTTACTGAAGGTGATCGCGCCGGTTGAGGTGCTGCCGTCGCCCCAGTCGATCGTGGCCGTGTAGTTGGCGATGGCTTCCGCTCCACCGGCGTCGGTGAACGTTGCCACGACCATAGGCGACGCGTCGTTGACGGCCGCGGTGAGCGTTTGACCATGAGCGTTAAGGGGGGCGTCGGCCACCTTCGCGCTGGCGGCAATTGTGAGGGTGTGATTGGCGTTATCGGTGACCGTCACATGGATCGCGTCGGTTGCTTCCTCGGCATAGAGGTGGGAGCCGACCACGTTAAAACCGCCTGCGGGATTCGCCACCACGGTCCCGGCTGAAGTTGTGCCGTCGCCCCAGTCGATGGTGGCCGTGAAGTTGCCGGCCTGCGCCGCCGCGGTGCTGGAGGCAAACGTCGCCACCGCCCCGCTGAACGTGGCGCCCTCGGTCGGGCTGACCGACGCCCCCTCACCGGCCAGCGGCGTGTTCTGAGCGTTAATCAACTCTCCGAAACTGCCATGTTGTTCGCCGTCGGTGCCGGCCGTGAAGAAGAGCGCATTGGGGTCGCCGGCCGTCGCTCCGTTGCCGAAGGTCAGTCCCCACAGTCCATCGATGACGATCGGGCTGCCGCTGGCGTCGCTGAGCGTCCCCAAGAAGGCGCCGGTGGCGGGATCGAATGCGTTGATCTTGCCGTCGCCGAAGTTGCCGACCAGCAGATCGCCGCTGAAGGCACCGAAGCTTGCCGGCGCGATCACCATGCCCCACGGCGAGTCGAGCGGGCTAGTCGGATCGCCCGGAGTGCCGGTGACGAGCCGTTGCAGAAGGACACCGTTCGTGTCGTACACGTCGACAAATCCATGACCGAAGCCCGCTACATCGTCGTGCTTGTCGGCGTCTTGCAGGGCGTAACTGACGTAAAGCTTGCCGCCGAGGTTGGCGATGCCGAATGGTGCGTACCCGGCCGGCAAGTTGGGATCGGTGAACGCGCCGGCCGCCAACGCGACCTGGTGGAAGTTCGTGTCAAAGACGTCGACCTGGCCGTTGTGGAAATCGGTGGCGTAGAGGAAGTTCGCCGTGCCGTTATTCGCCAGCGCGAGCCCTTTGAAGACGGCGCCGGGTACCGTGACTCCCGTCTGTGCCTGGGTCGAAGGGGGCGGCGGCGGAACGGCCGGGTTCCAGCCCGTGATGCTGCCGTTTTCGGAAGCAAAAATAAACAGGGCGGGGGCGCTGGCCGTCCCGGAGTGGATTACGAAGTCGCTGGTGCTATTGAAAACCTGGCCGGTCGGCGCGCCGCCCGGAATCGAGACGACGAGTCCGACCGTGCCCAAGGGGCTGCCCGCCACATCGCCGCCATAGAGCGTGGCCAGATCAGCGCCGTTGTCGGCGATCCAGAACGCGCCCGTCGTGGGCGACAAGGCAATGCCCCAAGGATTGACGAGGTTGGGATCGATCAACAGGCCGTCGCCCGGCTGATCCGACACCAGGTTCAACCGCAGATAGCCGCCGGCCGTGCTGGCGGTCGCGGTGGCCGTGCTTCCTCCCTCGTCCTTGATCAGGGTGGTGATGGTGTGTGCGTCTGCGGTGGCGTAAGTATGGGTGCCCAAGACGCTGAAGGTGTTGCCCGAGAGACTGATTGTGCCTGCCGACGACGTGCCATCGCCCCAATTGATCGTGGCCGAATAATTGGCCGAGGCTTCGGCACCTCCCGTGTCCGTGAAGGTGGCCACGGTTGCATTGTCGATCGTTGTGCCCGTCACGGTGACGGAGGCCGCTCCCACGGCATTCAGCGGAGCGTCCTGTATCACCGCCGAAGCGCTCATCGTGAAGTTGTCGTCGGCCGCGTCGTTGATCGCCACGGCGACGGACTCGGTCCCTTCCTCAGTGAACTTGTGCGAGCCGAGAACGTTGAATCCTCCATCCCCATTGGCGACGATCGTGCCGGCCGAAGTTGAGCCGTCGCCCCAATTGATGGTGGCCGAGAAATCGCTCGGCAGCGCCCCGGTCTGTGCCGGGGTGAATGTCGCGATCGTACCACTGAGAGTGGAGCCCTCTGTGCCGGCGAGCGAAGCTCCTTCGCCAGCTAGCGGAGTATTCGCGGCGCCGACCAGCTCGCCGAACAAACCGTGTTGCTCTCCATCGGTTCCCGCGGTGAAGAAGAGCGTATTTGTGCTCCCCGCCGCGGTGCCGTTGCCGAACACCAGATTCCACAGACCATCGATCACGATCGGGTTGCCGCTGGCATCGCTGAGCGTTCCCAGGAAGGTGCCGTGGGTCGGGTCAAAGGCGTTGATTTTGCCGTCGCCGAAATTGCCGACGAGCAGGTCGCCTGCAAAGTCGCCCGAACCGGCAGGTGCGATGGCCATGCCCCAAGGAGAATTCAACGGGCTGGTCGGATCCCCCGGGTTGCCGGTCACGAGCCGCTGCAGCAGCGTGCCGTTGGTGTTGTAAACATCGATGAAGCCGTTGCCGAAGCCGGCCACGTCGTCATGCCTGTCGGCATCCTGCTTGGCGTAGCTGACGTACAGGTTGCCGCCCAGCAGTTGGATGCCGAAGGGCGCGAAGCCGGCGGGCAGGTTCGGGTCGGTGAAGGCCCCGGCCGTGAGGGCGACCTGATGGAAGGACGCATCGAACACGTCAATCGTGCCGGCCGCGAAGTTGGTAGCGAACAGCTCGTTGGCTGTTCCATTGTTGGCCAACGCCAGCCCCTTGTAGACGGCTCCGGCGACCGTGACCATCGTTTGGGCTTGTGTCGCCGACGTCGGGGTCCAAGCCGTGATACTGCCGTTCTCCGAAGCAAAAATGAACTTTGCCGGTCCGCTGGCGTTACCCGAGCCGACCACGAAATCGTTGGTCGTATTGGCCACCTGGCCCGTCGGCGCGCCGCCTGGAATCGAGACCACGAGGCTCGCCTTGCCCAGCGGACTGCCGTTGACGTCGCCCGAGTAGATCGTGGCTACGTCGCTGCCGTTGTCGGACACCCAAAATGGTCCCGTGGGCAAGAACGAGACACCCCAGGGGTTGACCAGGTTGGGATCGGTGATCAGAGCGCTCCCCGCCTGGTCACTCACCAGATTGACTTGTAAGTAGCCGGCCTGCGCGGTCGTCGTCGCAGTCGCGGTGGCTCCGCCTTCGTCCTTGATCGTAACGCCGATCAGGCTCGCAGCATCGGCCGCGTAGGTGTGGCTGCCCGTGATGGTGAGTGTCTGGCCGGAGCCAGTCACGGTGCCCGTCCCGGTCGTGCCGTCGCCCCAGTTGATCGTAGCCGAGTAATTGGCGTCCGGCTCGGTGCCGGCGGCGTCCGTGAACGTGGCAACGGCCACGTTGGTGAGCGCGAGTCCCTGCGCAAGGCTGACCGGCACTCCCGTGGCCGATAACGTGGCGTCCGCAACACTGGCATTGCCGTTGAGCGTGATGGTATTCGTGCCATCGCTCACCGTAACATGGATCGTCTCGGTGGACGCTTCCTCGGCGTAAGCATGATGGCCGTTGACGATGAAGCCACCGTCGCCGTTGGAGTTGACGATACCGGCCGAGGTCGAGCCATCCCCCCAGTCGATGGTGGCTGTGAAGGCGGAGGCCTGCGCCGTGGTATTGCTCGAAGAGAAGGCGGCAACCGAGGCGCTCAACTGGGCACCTTCCGTACCGTTCAATTGGGCTCCATCTCCGGCCAACGGCGTGTTCGCGGCGTTGAGTAATTCTCCGAACAGGCCGTGCTGCTCGGCACCGGTTCCGGCGGTGAAGAAGAGCGCGTTGGTGCTCCCCGCCGCGGTGCCGTTGCCGAACACCAGGTTCCACAGACCGTCGATCACGATCGGGTTACCGCTGGCATCGCTGAGCGTTCCCAGAAACGTGCCGTTGTTTGGATCGAAGGCGTTGATCTCGCCGTCGCCGAAATTGCCGACGAGCAAGTCTCCGGCGAAGTCGCCAATGCCGCCTGGTGCGATGGCCATGCCCCAAGGAGAATTCAAGGGGCTCGTAGGATCGCCGGGCTGGCCGGTTACGAGTCGCGTCAACAGCGTGCCGCTGGTGTTGTAGATGTCGATGAAGCCGTTGCCAAACCCGGCCACGTCGTCGTGCTTGGCGGCATCCTGTTTGGCATAGCTGACGTACAGGTTGCCGCCCAGCAGTTGGATGCCGAAGGGGGCAAAGCCGGCCGGCAGGTTGGGATCGGTGAAGGCCCCGGCCGTGAGGGCGACCTGATGGAAGGACGCATCGAACACGTCGATCGTGCCGGCCGCGAAGTTGGTGGCGAAGAGCTCGTTCGCCGTTCCATTGTTGGCCAACGCCAGCCCCTTGTAGACCGCGCCGGGGACGGTAATGCCTGTCTGGGCTTGCGTCGGCGATGCCGACGGGTTCCAGCCCGTGATGCTGCCGTTCTCCGAAGCGAAAATGAACTTGGCCGGTCCGCTGGTACTGCCCGAGCCGACCACGAAATCGTTGGTCGTATTGGCCACCTGGCCGGTCGGCGCGCCACCCGGAATCGATACCACCAACCCTGCTTTACCGAAGGGGCTGCCGTTGACGTCACCCGAATAGATTGTGGCCACGTCGGAGCCATTGTCCGCGATCCAAAAGGGACTCGTGGGCGAGAAGGCAACACCCCAAGGGTTGACCAGGTTGGGATCGGTGACGAGTGCGGCTCCCGTCAGGTCGCTGACTAGATTGACCTGCAAGTAACCGGCCTGCGCGGTCGTCGTGGCGGTCGCGGTCGCTCCGCCTTCGTCCTTGATCGTCACGCTGACGGTGCTCGCCACGTCGGCCGCGTAAGTGTGGCTGCCCGTGACGGTGAGCGTAGCACCGGAGCCGCCGACCGTGCCGGTGTCGGTGGTGCCGTCGCCCCAGTCGATCGTTGCCACGTAGTTGGCGACCGGTTCGGTACCGCCCGCATCGGTGAAGGTGGCAACCGCCACGTTCGCGAGCGCGAGCCCATGAGCGAGGCTGACCGGCACTCCGGTGGCCGACAAAGGAGCGTCGGCCACACTGGCACTGCCATTGAGCGTGATGGTATTGGTTCCATCGCTTACGATGACATGGATCGTCTCGCTGGCCGCTTCTTCGGCGTAGGTGTGCTGGCCCGTAACGTTGAAGCCCCCGTCGCCGTTGGAGGCCACGGTACCCGCTGAGATTGAGCCGTCGCCCCAGTCGATGGTGGCAGTGAAGGCCGACGCCTGCGCGGTGGTGTTACTCGACGAGAAAGCGGCCACGGTGCCGCTGACCTGGCTGCCTTCTGTCGCCTTCAGCTTGGCGCCGTCCCCGGCGAGCGGCGTGTTGGCGGCGCTGACGATTTCACCCAGCAGTCCGTCCTGCTCGCCATTGGTGCCGGCGGTAAAAAAGAGCGTGTTGGTGTTGCCGGCACTCGACGCATTGCCGAATTGCAGAGCCCACAAACCGTCGATCACAATTGGGTTGCCGCTGGCGTCGCTGAGCGTTCCCAAAAAGGTGCCGTTATTCGGATCAAAGGCGTTGATCTTGCCGTTGCCGAAGTTGCCCACCAGCAGATCGCCGCTGAAATCGCCGAAAGTCGCGGGCGCGATCGCCAGACCCCAGGG
The DNA here is from genome assembly GCA_035550375.1 of Pirellulales bacterium. Classification (GTDB taxonomy): domain Bacteria; phylum Planctomycetota; class Planctomycetia; order Pirellulales; family JAICIG01; genus DASSFG01. The sequence continues at coordinate 85,666 of DASZPH010000092.1, forward strand.
CGAATTGAGCGGGCTATTAGGGTCGCCGGGGGTGCCGGTGATCAGGCGTTTCTGCAGGTTGCCGCTGGTGTCGTAGACGTCCACAAAGCCGTGACCGAAACCGGCCACGTCGTCATGTTTCGCAGAGTCTTGCAAGGCGTAGGTGACGTAAAGCTGCCCGCCGATGTTGGCGATGTTGAACGGCGCGTAGCCGGCGGGGAGGTTCGGATCGGTGAAGGCCCCCGCGGCGAGTGTGACCGGCTGGAAGCTGCCGTCGAAAACGTCGATGTGACCGCTGTTGAAATTGGCCGCGTAGAGCTGGTTGGCCGTGCCATTGTTGGCCAGCGCGATCCCCTTATAAACCGCGCCGGTGGTCGTGGCGGCGGGCTGTGCCTGCGTCGAGCCCGGGCTGGGCACGGCGAAGTTCCAGCCGGTGATGTCGCCAGTCTCCGAGGCGAAAATGAAGGAGGCGGGGCCCGACACATTCCCCGAGCTGACCACAAAATTGCTCGTGCTATTGACAACCTGACCGGTGGGAGCACCGCCGGGAACGGAAACCGTCAACGGGACCTTGCCAAAGGGGCTGCCGGCAACATCGCCGCTGTAAAGCGTGCTCGCGTCGGCGCCGTTGTCGGAGACCCAAAGCGCGCCGCCCGTCGCCGGCAACGCGACGCCCCACGGGTTGACAAGATTCGAATCCTGAATCAGGGCGTTGCCCGACTGGTCGGACACCAGGTTGACCTGCAAATAGCCGCTTCGGGCGATGTCGCTAACCGAACCCGTCTGGCCGGCCAGATTCGTCTCCGAGTTAAGACCGCTCGAGAGCGCCAAGGTGTTTACGTCGCGCATGAGCGAGCTAACGCCGTCTGTGGGCACCTGACCGGTCGTGAAGGTAACAGCATCGACGTCCGCATAATCCAGCGTGTCGCCCGCCGGATTGAAGAAGTTGTCGGGAATGATGTAGTCGGGCGTGACCGCGCCGGGTAAGGCTGCGTAGCTGGCCGTGGCGATGAGAAAGTGATGATTCGCCGTGCTGCTTGAGGGGAGATCGGCCGGGAACGTCAACGTGTGTTCGTTGCTGCTTATGAAATGGCCGGCCGTATGGTCTTCTCCGTTGGCCGGATCGTGCAATTCAATGAACTGAACTGTGCCGTCGGCGCTGGAAAAGACCTGGTCGATTTTCCAAAGGTGGAACGTGAGCAACAGCCGCGATTCGCACATTTCGAGGTCGCAACGCCGCATTCCTCTCATGCGCCTACTCGCTGCCGAGCCGCCACGAGATTTACAACGCGATGATCTTGTGGAATCCGACGACGTGTTGGTTCGCGAGGCGCCTTTCCTCGCGGGAGACGACTTTCGGGCGGAACGAGCACTCAACGATTCGGCAAGTCTGGCAAGGATTCGGCGCATGACTCTAGGCGGTGGTTCGGGACTCGGCGCACGTGCGCCGGACTGGACCAAGGGACCAGCGAATTGACGTGTCTGGACTCGCCGGGGCGAACACCGACGGCGAGTCGCGATCGTTCGGCCTGCAAGATTCACGAGCCGACAACCGACCTCGTACCTGTTCTGTCAGATCGGGTCGCGGCGCGCACCGTTTGCGCATCGCATCAACCCGACGAGTCGGCCAACCTAATAAACGTAAAAGACCCGCCAGACCGGGCGCGACGGCGAATATTTTTTATTGGTTAGCCCCAGAACCATGGCCCGTCGGTTGCGTATTTACTGCCGGCAGGCTAACCTGAGCGCAGTCTTTGTCGTTGCGGTGGCGCCGGCTCCCATCCCAGCGGAATCTTTTTCGATGCCCCGCCGTAAGAGGCGTTTTGAGTCTCTTGAAGACCGTCGGTTGCTCGCCGCCCTGGTGGGTCCGATGACGCCGGCCCAATCGCCTGTTGGTAATGTGGCGGAGTTCGCACCGGCGAGCGCCCTGGCGTCAGCCGCATCTGCGGACAAGACGTTCGCCGACAGCGCAGGCGACGCAGATTCTCAACCGGACGGAGATCCTTCTAACGATTCGTCCGAATATGCGTCCGCGGCTTCGCAGGGCGCCACGCCGAGTTCGACCGGAACGACCGCCGCGTCCTCGTACGATTACGGCTCGTCGAGTTACAACAACTCATCCTACGAATACTCGTCGAGTTCCACAGATCCGTATTCTTCGAAGACGCCGTCGACTCCACATACGACCACGCAGCCCCCGACCGCCTCGAACCCGGCTCTGTCCGGCGAGGAGGCGACAGGAGGCCTGATCAACGTCGCCTCGACGGCGACCTCGGCATTCAGCCTGTCTACCGACGGGCCCGGGCCCTCGGCGACGAATTCCCCTCCGGCTGCCCGGTCGTCGCCGGCTTCGATCGTCTCCGAGCAAGACGCCGGGGACGTTACAGGTGAGACGCAGGGGCCGGACCCTTCCGTCGCGGCGGAACTCTCGGCCCCCGTTGCGCTGGCAAGCTCACCGAGCGACTTCGACCATCTCACAGACCGGCCGCAGATCGAAGACCTTGTCGGCCACGCGGACAACCTTGCACCCGCGGCAGAGATTCGCAACGGGGCGCCGATTGTTGGTTCTTCCGCCGTAGACGTCGCAGCGATCGAAAAGGGGATCGACGAGGTGTTCGATCGGATCGAACGGCTTGGCGACGATTTGGTCGGCCGTGCCGGTGCCACGCGGCTTGCCGAATGGGTGGTCATCGCCGGCGGCGCCTGCGCCGCCTTCGAATACGTCCGCATCCGCGTCCGCGAAGCAGCGACGTGGCAGACGGTGGGGCCCTGGCCAGTCGCTCCTGAGCCACGGCTGCGCCGCCGATGGTTTCGAGGCAGGAGGAACTCTTGATGTCCGAAGAGCTCAATCAACTTGTCGGGCGGTTGTCCCAGGGCGACATGTCGGCCGCCGAGGAACTGTACGCTGAGATCGCGCCCTTTCTCCGGCTCGTCGTTCGCCGCAATCTGCCGCGCCGCTTGCGACCCAAATTCGATTCCGTCGACGTCGTGCAGTCGGTGTGGGCCAGTTTCATACAGGGAATGCAAGCGGGGCGTTGGCAGTTTGCAACCGCCGCGCAAGTGCGGGCCTTCTTGCTCAAGTCGGCACGCAATCGGCTCATCGACCGCGCTCGCCAGTTTCGGGTTGCCGCCGAACATGAGCGTTCCCTAGGTGCCGCGGTGGCAGTCGAGGATTGGGCCTGCCGCGAGCCCCGCCCCAGCCAGAATGCTCAAGCCAGCGATTTGTGGCAGCGGTTGCTCAACGCCTGTCCGCCCGAGCATCGCGAGCTGTTGAAGATGAAGCAAGAAGGCGCGCCGTTGGCCGTCATCGCCCGCCGCACCGGGCTGCACGTCGACAGCATTCGCCGCATCCTCCGGCAGTTGGCCCGGCAGGTGTCGCTGGAAACCGAGGACGGCGAAGAGGCCGACACGCAAATCAGTTCAGCCGCGCGTCCAATCTGAGGGCGTCTCTATGAGCGTTTCGGCGCGGCGCCGACGGCCCATGTCGCCCCACGATGCCGATTCCACGCTTGCGCTCGCGCAAGATCTGGGCGACGAGATGGCCCGGCGATGGAACGACGGCGAGCGGTCGGAAACCGAAAGCTTTCTCGCGCGATACCCGCAACTGGCCGAAGATCCCCAGGCCGCGCTGGAACTGATCTACGAAGAGATGTGCCAGAGGCGGCGGGTGGGAGACGAGTGCCCGCGTTCGACGTGGCTGGGCCGGTTTCCCCAATGGAAGGAACAGATCGAGGTGCTGCTCGCCTGCCACGACTTGCTGGAGATCGCTGGGGCCTCTTTCCCGGAGGCGGGTGACACGTTCGGCGACTTCGAGTTGCTCGATCAATTCGGGGCAGGGGCCCACGGGCGAGTCTACCTGGCGCGACAGCCCTCGCTGGCGGATCGGCCGGTCGTTCTCAAACTGGCGTCGCTTACCGGCCAGGAGCACCTTTCACTCGCGCGGCTGCAGCACACTTACATCATGCCCCTTTATTGGACGCAGGACGACGCGGCGACCGGACTGCGTGCCCTGTGCATGCCTTACCTCGGCGGCGCTTCGCTGGCATGGTTGCTCGCTCGCCTGGCGTCCATCCCGCCGGCCCGACGAACCGGCCGCGACCTCGTGCAGGTGCTCGTCGCCGCCGGCGAGGGCAACTCGCTCGCGCCGCCCGTACAAGGCCCCGTTTGCCGGTTTCTCGAGCAGGCATCGTACATCGAGGCGATTTGCACGATCGGCGCGTGCCTGGCCGAAGCACTCGACTACGCCCACCAGCGCAACGTGGTGCACCATGATCTTAAGCCGTCGAACGTCTTGATCGCGGCCGACGGCCAGCCCTTCTTGCTCGATTTCCATCTCGCTCAACCGGCGCTGGAGCCCGGCTCGGAGGCCGTAGCGTGGTTGGGCGGCACACCCGGCTACATGGCTCCCGAACACGAAGCAGCGCTGGCGGCCATCGAGGCTCGGCAGCCGATTCCCCGGCGAGTCGACGGTGCGGCCGACATTTTTTCTTTGGGGCTGCTGCTCTGCGAGTGTCTCACCGGCGAGCGGCCCCAACCGGGAGACCCTCCGGCACGCTGGCTGCGCCGCAAGAACGGCAAGGTGAGCGTGGGGCTTGCCGACCTTTTGGCCGGATGCCTGGCACCGCAGGCGGCGCAACGATACCCAAGCGCGGCGGCGCTCGCCGGCGACCTTCGTCGACACCTGGCTCAGCAACCGCTTAAGTACACGGCCAACCGCAGTCTCTCCGAGCGATGGGGCAAATGGCGCCGCCGGCGCCCGTACGCGTTGCTGGTCTTTTTCGTGGGGGCGCTGGCCATCTCGTGTCTGGCGATTGCGAATACGGTTCGCCAACAATGGCGCGACGCACGGCACACGCTGGACGAGGCGCAAGCCGCCGAAGCCGCGGCCGAACAACGATCTCTCCTCCAGCAATTGCATACCATCGTCGGCCAACTTCGCGAAGTCTACGGGGCGGATTCCATGGACACGGAAGACGCCGAGCGTTTGGAGTCGAACGCTCGTCGCCTTTGGGAAAAGCGGCAGGCGATCGTCGCTGCCCCTTTCGCCGGCGACCCCGGGCCGTCCAGGGAAGTCAAGGACGATCTGGCAGTGCTGGCGATTCTCTGGGCCAACCTGCACGCGGGTAGGGAGCGACAGGCGGACAGCCGGGCGGCGGCCGAAGCGATGGAAGTGCTCCAGGACGCAGAACGTCTCACCGGCGCAACGGTCGTTCTGTGCCGCGAGCAAGCGAGGCTGGCCGAGTTGTTGGGCGACCGTGAGCTGGCGGCCAGAGCGGCCGCAAAAGCCAAAGACCTCGCGCCGGCCTCACCGTGGGAGCACTATGTGCTCGGCCGCATGGCGTTTTCCGCCCGTGATTTTGAAGGGGCCGAGGGGCACTTTTTAGCCGCACTTGAGAAGGAGCCCAAGGATCTCTGGTCCAACTTCTACCACGGCCGGGCCGCCTACGAACTGAAGGAATACGAGGAAGCGGTGTCGGCGTTTGCCGTCTGCGTGGCGCTGGCACACCGGGCTCCCTGGTGCTATTACAATCGCGGGCTCGCCTACATGCAGCTTTCGCATCCCGAGGCCGCCCGCCGCGATTTCGACCGCGCCCTCGCGCTCGACCCTCATTTGGCGGCGGCCGCGCTCGATCGCGGGATGCTCTCGTACACGCAGCAGCGTTACGACGAGGCGATTGCCGACCTCGAGCGTGCTTCGTCCGACGGCGCCGATGCGGCGAACGTGGCCTACGGCCTGGCCCTCGTTTTCGCGGCCAAGGGTGACCGGGCGGCCGCTCTTCGCCAGCTCGAAGAGCTGTTTGCCCTGCAGCCCGATCACGAGGCGGCCAAAACGCTGGCGGAACATCTGCATGCTGGCCCCGACGCGCCACCCGCGAAAACTTTTCGCGCCCGGTAGAGCTACCCTGTTACGTTTCTCTTGGTAGTGGCCGCAAGGTGCCGGCACACTTCGGAGAATCGGAGACACTCGGCGGCGGCCGAAGCCGTCGCGATCGCCTGTTTCTCACCCTTGCCAGGCGTGGCACGTTCCCGTCCATAGCTCTGCCCGCCCGGCCGCGTCCGGTCGCGCCGACGCTGCGTGTCTCCGTCTCTCCGAAGTGTGGCTGGCTTCGCCTCGCGGTGAGCGGCAGAAGTCGTCAGAACTCTGGCCGTAACTTGCTCCCCGGCACGAACCCGAAGCGTCAGCGAGGGTAAGTCGATCCCTCGCCCTCGCTGACGTTTCGGGTTGGTGATTGGTGCGCAATGCGGGCTAGGACAACAAGCCGCGGTACAGCTTGACGTGGGCCTCGACCATCCGCTCAACGCTGAACTCGGCGAGCACGCGGCGCCGGGCGGCCTCGCCCAATCGTTTGGCCAATTCGGCGTCGTCGAGCAGCTTGTTGGCCTGCCTCGCCAGCGCGGCGCGGTCGCCCACGGGAACCAGGTAGCCCGTTTCGCCCGGGACGACTAGGTCGCGGTTACCCGAAATGTCGGTCGCCACCACGGGGACGCCGGCGATCATCGCCTCCATGACGGCGTTGGGCAGCCCCTCGTATTCGCTGGCCAGCCAGAGGAGGTCGAAATGCGGCATCAGACGCGGCACGTCGCCGCGGTGCCCCAGAAAATGGACCTTGTCCTCGATCCGCACCTGGCGGCGGAACTGCTCCAGCCGGCGGCGATGCGGACCGTCGCCCACGATCAGCAGATGAACGTCGTCGCGGATGACCTTGAGCAGATCGGCGGCCCAGATCAGGTCTTTGATCCGCTTCTGGGGCCAGAGCCGGCCCACCGCCCCGATCAACCGGGCGTTGTTGGGCAGGCCGAGCTCGGCGAGCAGCTCGTCACGTGAGAGGTCGCTGGGAGGGGGCGCGCTGATTCCGTTAGGAATGACGACAAACTTCTCGTCGGGCAGGCCGTGCCTCACGTAGAAGTCGCGTACGCCGCTTGAATTGACGACGATGCGGTCGGTCCGCCGCGCCAGCCAGCGGTCGATCGCCAACTCGTGCCAGACCTTCCAGGGGTCGACGCACCGCTCGGCCGCCACGATGCGCCGCACTCCGGCCGCGAGCGCCGCCGCTCGACCGTAGCTGTTGGCCGCAAACAGCCAGGTGTGAACCAGGTCGGGCCGCAGCGAGGTCACATGGCGCTTCAAGCGCAGAAAGGCCGCCGGGTCGATCTTGAGCGGCTTGCCGATCACGGTCACCGGCACGTTTGCTTGCCTCAACTCATGTTCGTAGGGTCCGCTCCGTGTCAGGACGCACACGTGGGGATCGAACTCATCACGCGACAGGTGCGTGGCCAAAAGCGTGAGCTGTTTTTCGGCGCCGGACCGATCGAGCGTAGGGATGATGTGTAGGATCCGCGGCATGAGTGCACGAGCAATAGGACCTGGCTGGAGGCGCTTCCCAGCGCACTGGCGGCGCCGCGTCCTTACAGCGTCTTTAAATACTCCAGCACGGCTCGCTTCTCGTCTTCGCCCAGCACGTCGGGAAAGAGATGTCCCTCGGCGCTCTTGCCAAACTCGCGCGTGTCGAAATAGCGGCGGCGGAGGGCTCCCCGTCGGGCGGCTACGGGAACTTCATCGAGTGCGCTTATCTCCAGGCCGACCCTTTCGGTGTCGTAGCCGTCTTCGTCGCGGCGAGTCCACACCGTCGGCCGGCGGTCGGGGTGGAGCACGTGCCACAAGGTGGGAACCGAGCCGTTGTGCAGGTAAGGCGGCGACGCCCAGACGCCATCCAGCGGCGGCGCCACATACCCAGGCAAGTCGCGCTTCACCGCCTTCTCGCCGTAATGGCCAAACCAGGTGGCGCTGTAGTTTTCGCGCCACGTGACAGGGATCGAATCGAACCGCGCCCGATCGGTGCCGACTTCGTCGATCGGCACATTCACCTCTGGATAACTGCCGCGCGGGCCGTACGTGCCGTGACAACGGCCGCAATGCTCAACGAACAAGCGCTCGCCCTGCTCGGCCAGCGTGCCGTCGATGGTGAAGGGGTATTTGGGTGCCTCAAGTGATTCGATCCAGGCCAGCACGTCGCGATAGTCGTTTTCCCACTCGCGGAATTTTTCCGGCCCGTTTTTAGGCAAGAGCAGAAACTGCATCAAGGCCCGATGGCTCTTGGGCACGCCACCGTCGGCGTAAAGAAAGCGCTTCTTCTTGATGTTCCACCAGGGGGGCGCGTCGTGATCGTGATGCACGAGTTTTGGAGGGAGGCGGTCGTGGTGGACGTTCAGGTCCGCGTCGCGGTAGGTGAGGAGCACGATGCCGAAAATCACGGCATTGGTTGTTCCGATTGTTCTGCCCAGGGGCATGGTGGCGCCGCCCAGGTCCATGTGGCCCAGCGGCTTGCCCAGCCGCAACTTGGTGGCGCGGACTTCGTCGGTCAGCGTCTCCAAGGCGTAGAGCGAATTTGGCGCGCCGGGAATCACCCGGCCGGCCACCTTGCCGCCGTGACAGGCGAAGCAGTTCATCACCCACCCGCGGTGACCGTCGTCGACGTATTGCAAGGGGGCGTTTGTTCCTTCGGCCCCCGTCCCTTCTTCGCCCGGTCTGGCGGTAAGACCGTAGCGCGAAAAGGCCATTTTCCGCCGCTCTTCGACCGTTGTGTTTTCGGCTTGCGTGCGGAGGGGCTCTTCCCAGGTCTTCCACAGCTCGTCAAAAACCTCCTGGTCGAAGTCGGCCGGCAGGTAGGCTTTCGTGGTCAGCAGGCGATAACCGCGATCCGCCGCATGCGTCCCTCCGCCCGGCGAACTGGTCGGCGCGCCGTCACCCCAGGTGAGCGTCGCCAGAGTGATCGAGACGAGAATCGTGCCCGTGTTCATCCTTTCTCCGTTGTTGTTCTCGCTACAACCGGAGTCTAGGCGCGCCGATTAACTGCGGCAAGAGCGGCCGGCGACGCGCGATCGCCGTTTTTCGCCCGTCTGAGGTCATCCGTGGAGCACGTCGCACGGCACGTCGACCTCCGCTGGCCGGCTGGCGAGGGAAGGCGGTCGCGAGCAACCCAACTCCAACTCGAAAGCCGCGGGAGGTCGCGACGGGCTGACCAACCGACGGATTGGGGCAAGCGCCGCTCGCCCACGCAGCGCCCATCGGCCCAGGCGGCGCGGGGCGATGAGCCATCTGCCAATCGCGTAGGACCGCGTCGACCATTTCGCCGTCGCCGACGTCAGCGAACCGCAAAAGTCGAAGACGGAGATCTGCCCCTCCAGATGAAAACGTTCCAAGAGCAGGGCGCGTAAAAGCTGGCCCGGGCTGTAGTCGGAGTACGCCGGATCGTAGCCGACCTTGTGCGAAAAATACGTCCCCTTGGAGCAATACCCATACTCGAAAGCGATCGGACGGTCGTCGTGCTTCAGAAACGTGAGCTGGAGTTGTCGCCACCGGGCGAGTTGCACCCCCTGTTGCAGAAAGAAGTCGAACATGCCGGGCGTGCGGAGCACGGACGTGCCGAGGCGGCCCTTCCAACTTCGGTCTTCAACCTCGAAGCCGAGCTTGAGCAGGTGTTCGATCTCGTTCGCATCGAAGTCGCGATGCACGGCAAGCTCCAGGCGTCCAGCCGACCTCGCCCGCCGCGCGGCCTTTTCGATCTGGCGGCGATGGTTCGTCGACCAGCGTGACCGGTACGCCCGCCAGTCGTCGCCGATCTCCACCTGACCAACCACGTCGACGACCTCCTCCGCCATCGCCAGACCACGGCGATGGCAAGCGTCTCTGAAACGTTCCCAGCAGGCAGCGTCGACGGCGACCGGCATAAGTCCGATTAAGGGCCATGGCAGCTCGCGCAGGGCGTCGACCAGGCGGTCGACGACCGCTGAGGGCTCGACACGGTCGTCGAGCAAAAGAGTTCCGCAACAGGCCCATCCGTTAAAGGGTAGAGAACCCATCTTCCACGGTCCCGCGGAACGGCGTGCGGCAAGAGGGAGCGCGGCCACGAGTGTCCCGTCTCTGCGGACTTCGATTGAGCGCAGGCGGCCTGACGAAAAACGCTCTGCCCACTGTGCGACCAAGGCCGCGCGGGTCAGCGGACTGACCGTGCCCGACCGCCGCCAGAGGTCGTCCCACTCGCCGGCAGACGCGCGCAGCGCCTCGACGGAACGTAGTTCGCTAGCCTCCAGAACCGCCACGCCCGGCACCTCGATAGAAAGTCTGCCCTACAAGCTTAGCTTGCCAGGGACGCGCCACCGGGCGGCTGGACGTGCTTGAAAACGTCCTGCCGCCGCCTTTCGCTCCGCGAAGGCGCGTTCTTTCGCAGAGCGAAAGACGACCTCGGCATTCTCTTCGACCAAAGCCTAGTTAATTTGGTAGCAGAAAGCGCCGTCGTCGCCGACCGAAACGTGCACCCGTGCAATCGGCTCGCCCGTGGCCATCCGGGCCAGGAACTCGCTCGACAGTTCGGGCAGCAGCGTGCGCGTCAGAATATGGTCGATGTTACGTGCGCCGCTTTCCACCTCGTGGCAGCGGCCCGCGACCGCGTTGACCAGCGCGTCGTCGTAGACGAACTCCGCCCGATGGTTGGCCCGCAAGCGGCTGGCGATCCGGCCAAGCTGCAAGCGGATGATCTTCCGCATCACGTCGTCCGCCAGCGGATAATAGGGGACGACCGTCATGCGTCCCAGGAAGGCCGGCTGAAAGACCTTCAGCAGGTCGGGTCGCAGCGCTTCGGCCAAGGCGACCGGATCGGGCCGCGTGTCGGGATCGGCGCAGAGCTTCATCACCGTGTCGGTGCCGACGTTCGACGTAAGGAGGATCACGGTGTTCTTGAAATCGATCTCGCGCCCTTCCGAATCCTCGAGCACCCCCTTGTCGAACACCTGGTAGAAAAGCTCCATCACGTCGGTGTGGGCTTTTTCGATCTCGTCCAGCAGCACCACGCTGTACGGCTTGCGGCGGACCGCCTCGGTGAGTACCCCACCCTCGCCGTAGCCGACGTAACCGGGGGGCGAGCCCTTCAAGGCCGAGACGGTGTGCGCCTCCTGGTATTCGGACATGTTGATGATCACCATGTTCCGCTCGCCGCCGTAGAGGATGTCGGCCAGCGCCATGGCCGTCTCGGTTTTGCCGACGCCGCTGGGCCCGACCATCATGAAAACGCCGATCGGACGTCGCGGGTCGGTCAGATTGGCCCGCGCCGTGCGGATCCGCTGGCTGATCAATTCCAGCGCGTGCGACTGGCCGATGATCCGCTCTTCGAGCCTCTCTTTGAGCGTCATCACCGTCTTGATCTCGTCGGTCAACATCTTGCCGACGGGAATGCCGGTCCAACCGGAGACGACCTCGGCGATGGTCTGCGGCTCGACGCAAACCTGCATCAGCGGCTTCTCGCCTTGCAGGGCGCGCAAATCGTTTTCGGCCGTGCGCAGTTCGTCACGCAGCTTGCGGACCTCGGCTTCGCTCAGGGGCGGCGCCGGCGGCGTTTTTGTGTCTGCGTCGGCGGCCGGTTTCGCTGCCGGATAGGCGTGCTCTTCCAGGCGAGCGCGAATATCGCGGATGCGAGCTACGAGTTCCTTTTCCTGGTTCCAGCGTTTTTCCAGTTCCGCCAGCTTGGCCTCGGCACTGCTCTTCTCCGCGGCAAGCGACGCCAGCCGCTCCTCGTGAGCGCCGCCGGTGGCGGCTTCCCGTTTCAAGATGCCGATCTGGACGTCGAGGTTGTCGATCGTCCGCCGCAGGTCCTCCAGGGCCGGCGGAATGGCGCTGTGGCCGATGGCCACACGCGCGCAGGCCGTGTCGAGCAGGCTCACCGCCTTGTCGGGCAACTGGCGGCCCGTGATGTAGCGGTGCGAGAGCCGCACGGCGTCCTGAATCGCCTCGTCGAGAATGCGCAGGTTGTGGTGCTTCTCAAGGGTCGCGGCCAGACCTCGCATCATGACGACTGCCTGCGCCTCGGTCGGCTCCTCAACCTTCACCACCTGGAAGCGCCTCGCCAGGGCCGCGTCTTTCTCGAAATACTTTTTATATTCCGACCAGGTCGTGGCGGCGATCGTTCTCAGCTCGCCGCGGGCCAGCGCCGGCTTGAGCAGATTGGCCGCGTCTCCCTGGCCGGCCTGGCCTCCCGCGCCGATCATTGTATGGGCCTCGTCGATGAACAGGATGATCGGCTGGGGCGACCGCTTGACCTCGTCGATCACCGACTTGAGTCGGTTCTCAAATTCGCCCTTCACCCCCGCGCCGGCCTGGAGCAGCCCCAGGTCGAGCGTCCGCAGGGCCACGTTCTTCAGCGGCGGGGGCACGTCGCCCGCGGCGATCCGCAGCGCGAAGCCTTCCACCACGGCCGTCTTACCCACGCCGGCCTCGCCGGTGAGGATGGGGTTGTTCTGCCGGCGGCGCGTGAGGATGTCTACGACTTGCCGCACCTCGAAATCGCGCCCCAGCACGGGGTCGATCTTTCCTTGCCGGGCGCGCAGCGTGAGGTCGACCGTAAATTGATCCAGCGCCGGCGTTTTGCCCCCCAACGCCGGCCCCCCCGCCGAAGCCTCGACCGGCGTTTCGCGTCCGGCCGGTTCGTCTTCGGCCGAACCCGACACAATGTCGCGCATCTCGCGGCGCAGTGCATCGGCCGAGATGCGGGCCAGTTCGGGCATGGTCTCGCGCGTCAGCCGCAGCAGGTCGTCGTCCGCCAGCATGGCCAGCAGCAAGTGTCCGGTGCGGACGGCCGGCGCGCCGAACTCGATCGACGCCAGCACCCACGCCTCGCGCACCAGGTCGACGATCTTGACGGAAAGCGCCGGCGGACGCGTGTTGCCCGTTTTCAGCCGATCGATCGATCGCGTCAGCTCGCGCGTCAGCCGGGCCTGCTCGATCTCGTAGTAGCGCAGCAAACGGGCCAGGTCGGAATCCGTCAGCTCCAGGATCTTCAGCAGCCAGTGCTCGATCTCGACGTTGTAGTTGCTGCGCGACAGGCAGAGGCCGGCGGCGCTCTCCAGCGAACGCCGCGAGGTGTCGTTCAGCTTACCGATCAACGATTTAAGGTTAAGATCCACAATTTACACCTTTACACTTTTGAGGTCGGCACGGAACCGGGCAAACGCGTTCTTCCCGCCAGCCAGGGCGGTTTTCTTTAGCGAACTCGACAGGCACCGATCAAAATAGAGCACGCCCGCGCCAGCGGCAAGCGGCGCCGGTGAAGGCTTCGGGCTCAGCAATGGGAGATGCCGAGCTCGCCCGAACAGAGATTCTCGTTGGGAACCACCGGTTCTTCGTCCTCCTTGTCGATCTCCCGTTCCGCCTCGGCCATCACGGTGGCCACTTCCTTGCGGCTGGCCAGGTAGTAGCAGACGCCGATCAGCGCGATCAGGATGGTGACGGCCCGATAGCCCAGCGACACGACGAAACCGTGCCCTTCGGCGACCTGTATGTCGAGCGGCACCCGTTCGTAAAGCAATTTGACCACGAATTCAAACGCCCCCAGGCCGTTCACGGGCAGGGGCAGAACGCCGGTGACAAACGCCAGCGGAACGATCACGAAATGGTCGCTCAGCGAGGGACATTCGCCCGGCAGTCCGCGGGCGACCAGGTAGACCGACAGCGTGCTGAGCGAATGGATTCCCACGCTGATCAGCGCCGAGAGCAAAAGCATGTCGACCCGGCTGCGGTAGATGCGAATCGCTCCCAGCAGCTTGCCGAAAATGGGGCCTACCTTGGGCAGCCGATCGAGAAAGGCCGAAAAACTTCCCTGAGTGACTCCGGGAATGAGCAGCACGAGTATGCCCGCCGCGCCGACCGCGCTGGCCACCAAGGCCCCGCGCCCGATGATCCGCACGGTCTCGTCCGAGTTGTAGAGCTGGCCCGTGACGAGAATGGCGACGCTCGCCATGACGAACAGCATGTAGAGCCCGACGACGCGGTCGAGGACGACGGTGGCGACGGCTTCGGGACGTCGTCCGGGGAACTGGCGGGCGATGAAGACGGCCTTGAAGAGGTCGCCGCCGACGGCGCCGAGCGAGACGAAATTCAGCAGGTAACCCAGGAAACCCAGCCGGACGGCGTCTTTAAGCGTGAAGGGCAGGTCCAACGCCCGCACCAGGACGTACCAGCGGACGAACGTCAGCAACACGGCCCCCAGCCCGGCTGCGGCGGCCAGCGAGAGGAGGGCCCAGTCTTTGGGCTGATGTACGAGGTCGGCAAAGGCCTGATCGCGGCTGGCGTCGATCACCAGCCAGGTGACGATGCCCAGCGACACCCCGAACTTGAGCACGTTGAAGAGTATCTTCTTCAGATGACGCTTGATTCGGTGCATGGGTCGGTGCGTGTCCGGTCGAAAGGCTCTTGGGGCAAAACCTGCGCAGCGTGGCCGGAGAGGCTTCGCTTGACAGCCTCAGAGCATGGTGATAGGTTTTTTAGCTTGCAATGGCAAGTCCAGTTGGCTAGGGAAGGTTGGCAATTTGCGCCCGCCCGGCCCTTTAGAACGCCGTTCTTACAGACGGCGAACGTTTATTTAACGGGGGATTAGCTCAGTTGGGAGAGCGTCTGGCTGGCAGCCAGAAGGTCAGGGGTTCAAGTCCCCTATCCTCCACTTAAGACCCGCGTGAAAACGCGGGTTTTTTCATTGGGTCTCACCGACGCGAGCTCCAGATTTTACTGAATTCTATGCCATTTGGCAGGGATTCCGTGCCAAATACCCTGCCAGCTTGAAACGGCGTAGACACTCGGTAAATTGAACGACGATCCAGCGAGCAATCGCTAGACGAGCCGCCCAGGTACCTGCCCCGCCTGCGGCGGTTTTTTATTACGCCCGCCAAATTCGCTCCGCCTCGCGCTCTCGAGAATCTGAAAGACGCGACTCGCACGGAAAGTGTTCCGCGTGCCTCAATCCCTCTCACTGCGCATCCGGCGGCACCTGACTGAAATCAATGGCGGGGATCGACCGTGCCATGCGGGGCCGGCCGCCTGTTCCGGCTGGAGCGGGACGGGGCAGAGAATCCAGCCTGAACAACTTCTCGGACCATCGCGAGAGAGCGGCAGGGATTTACCCTGCAGAGGGCCTGTTGGCGAGCCTGGGTCGCGATCCCAGTCGACCCCTTCAAAGCGTTTACCTATTCCGCCACACTCTCTCGCGATGATCCGAAGGACCGTGTAGCACTGCATGCAGCGATGAAAAGAATCCTGCGAGGGCCGTCCAGTCCTTCGCGATGCACGGCCAAACGTTACGCCCTTAGGTTGCGGGGTGCAATCCTTTTCCGCTTGAGTTTTTCGTAAACGGTGTCCTCAACAGGAATCATTCTCGCGGTCACTTTCACGTCAGCCAGCGTCAGACTTCCGCGCTCAATCCTGCGTTGAATTGCCTGTCGTGAGACGCCGCTCAGTCGTGCGAATTCCGAGATCGTGAGATAATGCATGACTCGAGGCTAGCGCGTTGCGGTCCGCAGCGCAAGCAGTAGCCAGCTGTTGCTCAGGTCCCCTGAATCATGTATTGCTCCCGGACGATGGTAACGCCTGTGATCCGCTGGGGGAGGACTCCACATCGGCCTTTATCACCGGAGCGTCGGGAATGCCCTGGCTGACGAGGAACCGACGCAGGTCGAAAACGACCTGGGTGAAGTCGCCGGTGGGGAATTCTGGCATCGCGGCCACCTCAGCAATGAGGGGCCCGATGCACACCTTCCATAGCGCCGTGCGTTGTGACTTCGGCAAGTCTGCTGCCGATTTGGGTTCGAGCACGACGCCGAGCGCGTTGCCATGCACAAACGAAGCGACGATGACGAGGCCGTCCTCATGGGAGGAGAGAAGTGGCTGGATCATAGCGCATGAAACCGCGTCGACAAACGTGGGTTGTTCCCGCACTGTGAACCAAGTCAAATGGCAGATCGGCAAGAATACGCCGGCCTAGGCTGCAGATACAGAAAGCCCCTCTTCGCGAATGAAGAGGGGAGAGGGCCAGGCGTGCTGGCCGGCGTCATTCAACGGGAGCGAGAGGAACCGGTAACCCGCTTCCTCTTTCCGAGGCGTCGGATGCCATGTGTGGCGAGACCTCCGCGTCGAGCGTCAGCGGCGGAGCGAGCATTTTCTGGAGCCGGATCGTGCTGAGCGCCGCTTCCGCGGGACTTGCCTTCTGCCGCGTGCGGCCGATGACATCCGTGAAGCAATTCCAGAGCGACCATCCTGTTCTCGGCTGGTAGTCTTCCAGACGGGGATTGCGCCACTCGCGCAGTACGAGGGGTAGCAAGCGAATGCCGATGACACCATGCTCGAAGGCTTGGAGGAGATAGGAGTTGGCGGCGTCATCCGAGAGTTCCCACCGCTGCATGCGGTTGATCCAGTGCCCGGCCGCCTCCTTATATTGATGCAGCCCGGACACGGCGTTGCTGATGCCCTCCGCGTAGCGTTCGGCGCCGAACCGCGTATGCTTCTTCGAGACCACCACCTCGCTTGTGAACGACAAATTGTCGCAGACAAAAACGCGGGTCCCGCAGCAAAAGCCGATCGGGAACGATTTGTCGGTCGAGTTGCGGACACCTACAGCAAGCCCGATCCCATCGCTCACCGGCGTCGTGAGGTCTAGCGTGCCGAAGAAACGCGCGCCGTCACGAGCAAGGGACAGCTTGGTCTGCTGAATACCAAAACCCGCTCCTTCGAGCGTATCAACGACTGATCGGAAAACCTGGTGGTGGGGAACGGGGAACCATGTGGCGGTCGCCGGAGGCGTTGGTGCTTGCACCAGTTCCTCGAGCGACACCGGACGTGCCCCACGGTGATTGACGAGTGTGGACGATGCCATGTGCGAAGGTCTCCTCGCTGTGAATGACCAGGGTGGCCAGCGCGATGTGCGTTGGCCTGGTGGGCGAGGGTACGGGAACGGAGCAAGCAGCGCAACGAAGACGGCTGGACGCGAGCGCCGATCGCGTTCCGATGCGATGGCGACCTTACGCGACGTTCCGTCGCGAAATGTCAGTGAGCATAGATTCCACGGCGGTTTGCAACATTGGGAGGTCAGTCTGCACGGTATGCCAGACTGTCGGGATGTCGGTTTCCGAGTAGTCGTGAATGATGATGTTCCTCATGCCAACGATATCAGCCCACGGAATATGCTCTTGTGTTGCCCGCAGCGTCTTCGGGAGCTTGGCCGATGCTTCACCGATTATGGATAATTGCCGTATGACGGCGTCTTGGAGCAAGGTGCTCGCGAAGAACTGCTCCTCTCCTGTTGCCGCGTAGGCTTCAATGCGTTGGATCGCATCCAAGATGTCGTGGAGATAAACGCCCACACGCTTCTTAGCGCTGGTCACAGAGGTCGAGCGTCAGCCAGAATGCTATCCCGCAACGCCGGCTTGATCGAACGGGCGGGGATTACGTCGACTTTTCGCTTGAGAGCGGTCTCCAACTCGCGCTTGAGACCGACTAGCTTGATTAAGAGCCTATCCGATTACCCCTGCGGTCCGCAGGGCGATGATCGCAAACTGAAGATGCAAGAAGCCTATGTAGTTCGCGTCTTTCTTTTCCCAGCGAGTGAGTAACCGCCGGGCGCGGTTGAGCCAAGAGTGCGTGCGTTCGACTTTCCAGCGACGGGCCTTGCCAGTCCTATGTTTCGGTTTCGGAGCCTCGTTGACTTTGCGCGGCACGTAAGGCGTGTAGCCTCGGTGGCGGACCTCGCGATCGACCGGCTTACCAGTGTAGCCCTTGTCGAGGCAGAGGTGCTGAGGCTTGCGTGGCGCAGACTTGGGTCGAGGGATGGGGATGGCATCCAGCGTTTCGGCAACCAGCTT